>CAVAJA010000219.1:0-8847 GCA_963588615.1 Lachnospiraceae bacterium
AGGCGGCTGAGGAGATGGAGAAAGATGCCGCCCCTGCGGGGATGCCGGGCGGCATATCCGGGGTGTGGAAAAGGTTCTGCGGCATGAAGCTGTGGTGCAGAATCGTTGCAGCGGTGTTGGTCATTGTCCTGGCATTGGGCCTGTGTGCGTACGGGTATTTCCACAGTAAATACGTCAAGCTGAACATCAGCGACGGCAAATTTTCCAGTTCGGAGGTTTCTCCGGAAGGAGACGAAGAGGACGAGCTGGCCAATGAAGAGCTGAAAACCCGTCAGGATTCCGAGGAGCTGGAGGAGCAGGAGGCCGTGGAGGCCACCGGAGAGATCTGGTCGGACAGCAGCGTGTTCAACATTCTCCTCATCGGAACCGATGACAGAACGACCGAATTCAGCGACAACGCAAGAGGAGATACCTGCATCCTTCTGTCCATCAACAGGGATACCAATCAGCTGCATCTGGTCAGCTTTGAGCGCGCCATCGGCGTGAAGATCCCGTCGGGGGAATACGAGGGCCAATGGGACTGGCTCACGCACATGTTCTGGTACGGCGGTCCGTATATGATGACGCAGGTGATCCGTGAGAATTTCAAGGTGGATGTGACCAAATATATCCGCGTCAACATCCGCACCTTTATGAAGCTGGTGGATGCCGTAGGCGGTGTGGACATTGACATGACCGAGGCGGAATGCAGCAACATCAACCATCCGGAAGGAACCTATACGGCAGGACACATCAAGGGCCTGCATGTCGAGAATGAAGTGCAGCAGGATCTCGTGGCCGGTGTCAATCACCTGAACGGAGCGACTGCCATGCTGTATGCCAGACTTCGTGCCATTGACGATGACTGGCACCGCGTGGAAAGACAGCGGAAGGTGATCATCGCGGCGATGCAGAACCTGAAGGAGCTCAGCGTCACAGAACTGGATTCTCTGCTGAATGAGGTGCTGCCGCTGGTACAGACCAACCTCACGGAGACCGACATTGCGAGCCTGATACCGGAGGCGGGGACCTTCATCAACATGGATTATGACACCATAACCTTCCCGCTCAAGCACACCTACGGCCTCATGGACGGCATGTGCGGCAGAAGGGTGCTGGCCCTGGATTTTGAAACCAATTCGCAGGAGCTGCAGAGCTTTCTCAACGGAGAGACCACGTCAGAGGAGCTGACGGAGAAATACGAGAACTCCGACCTGGGCAGCTATTCCTATCGGAATTCCGACTCCTATCAGCAGAATTATCAGGATGCAGAGGCGGCTGTAGGAAAGAGCACCTACACGCAGACGACCGGAAAATCCAAGCCCTCTCTGGTCGAGACACCGTCCCAGACGGAATCGGGTGCGGCATCCTCGTCCTCCGGAACTGCCGCAGGGGGAACAGACACCGGCACTGCGGCGCAGACGGAGTCTGCAGGAGATGCAGCGGCACAGTCTCAGACGGAAAGCGGAGCACAGGAAGAATCGTCTTCCTTAGGAACCGTGGAGTCGACCTCAACAGATCCTGCTACGGGGATCGTGACCATCATTTATTACAATGCTGCCACCGGAGTGCGGACAGCCATTGCGTCCAATCCCGCCAGCGGAGCGACGACCGTGACGGCCAATGACACGACAAACGGCGCGACCGCTACCATCTATGCCGATGGGACTGCAGCGGCAGAATCTGCACAGGCAGATGCAGCAGGAACGGCGGATGCGGCAGGGACAGCCGACGCAGGGAATGACGCCGGTCAGGCAGCCGGACAATAAGGATAAAATTCAGATACAGCGGAAGCGGTATGGAAAGAGGAGGTACATCGGTCGGTGTACCTCCTTTTTTGTATCTGTTACTGTAAAAATCCCGGACAGCGGATGCGTGGATGCACGAGCTCGCGCAGACGCGCAGCAGTTGATTTTTATTTGTGGCGGCGCCTGCGCGAGCAGGCATGGTAGTTTCAGCACCTGGCGATTTCAACATGAATCGAGCGCCCCGCAGACAAATTCATGCTGCAGCCGTAATCTTTATTAATTTTTTACTTGCATCGTGAGCAAAGAATGTTATCCTATTACACGCTATGACCATTGGTCATTTATTGCATCTTACAATTTCATCGCACATTCGGCGGCAGGCAATGCACGATGAGGTATGGCGGGCGCTGAGCAGATACGAAGATTTATGGAATGATAAAAGAACGAGGACGGCATGGAAGAGACAAAGAACACAGGAAACTCCGTAATGTTGCGAATTGCATCCTTCATCGTAGATAAGAGGATGCTGTTCTTTCTGATCTACATCATCATGATGATCTTTTCGGTGTTTTCATCGAACTGGGTGAAGGTGAACAATGATCTGGCAGATTACCTGCCGTCCACTACGGAGACGAAGCAGGGCCTGGAGATCATGGACAAGGAGTTCACGACCTTCGGCTCGGCAAAGATCATGGTGGCCAACATTTCTTTTGCGGAGGCAGAGGAGCTGCAGACTGCCATCGAGGGGATGGACGGCGTGTCGACGGTCACCTTCACCGATGAGGACGCCGATCAGGAAGATTTCGTGAAGCATTACAACGACGGTTCTGCGCTGTACAACATCACGTTCTCCTATTCGGAGGATGATGACAGAGCCCTGGAGTCTTTGGAAGGCGTGAAGGCGAACCTTGCAGATTACGACATCTACGTGGAAACGGAGCTGGGCAATCAGCAGGCGGAGACCATTCAGGCGGAGATCAATAAGATCATGGTGCTGGTGGCCGTCGTCGTCGTGACGGTGCTCCTGCTGTCGTGCGAATCCTACGGAGAAATTCCGGTACTGCTCCTGACCTTCGTGGCCTCCATGATCATGAACTCAGGAACCAATTTCCTCATGGGAACCATCTCCTTTGTCTCCAACTCAGTCTCTTCGATTCTGCAGCTGGCACTGTCCGTGGACTATGCCATTATTTTCTGCAACCGCTACAAAGAGGAGCTGAAGGACTATGACGTGCATGACGCCGTTGTCGTTGCGCTGTCCAAATCCATTCCGGAAATCATGTCCAGTTCTCTGACCACCATTTCGGGTCTGATGGCAATGATTTTCATGCAGTACCGCATCGGCGCAGACATGGGAATTGTCCTGATTAAGGCCATTCTGCTGAGTCTTTTGTCGGTATTCACGCTGATGCCGGGACTCCTGGTGATCTTCTCAGGTCTCATGGAACGAACCAAGCACAAGAGCTTTATCCCCAAGATCAGTGCCATCGGTCATTTCGCATATAAAACAAGGGTGATTCTGCCGGCAATTTTCGCTGCCGTTTTCGTTGTTTTCTGCGTATTGGCGCAGAACACACCCTATGTGTACGGCTATTCCACGCTGGAAACTCCCATCACGAATGAACAGCAGGAGGCAGAAAAGCTGATGGACGATACCTTCGGGTCCCAGAATTACTGCGCGATCGTGGTGCCGTCAGGGAGCTACCGCAAGGAGGCAAAGCTGATCAAGGATCTGGAGGCCTACGGAGAGGTGGATTACTGCCAGGGCCTTGCGAACACGGAGGCGATGGACGGCTATATGCTGACCGACGAGCTCTCCCCCAGAGAATTCTCAGAGCTTCTGGATCTGGATTATGAGGTGGCGGAGCTCCTGTACACGACGTATGCGGCAGATCAGGAGGAATACGGCAGAATTGTAGGAGGCATCTCCACCTATAAGGTCCCGCTGATGGACATGCTGATGTTCGTTTATGAGAAGAGCGAGGAGGGGTACATCACGCTGGACGCAGATCTGCAGGAAACCCTGTCCGATGCCTATCAGCAGATCAGTGACGGGCGCAAACAGCTGGAGGGCAAAAACTATGACCGCATCCTGGTGTATCTGACCATACCGCTGCCGGAGCAGGATGAGGCAGGATTCGATTTCGTGGAGACCATGCATGATCTGGCCCAGTCCTATTACGAAGGAGGGTCGGTTTATGTGGTAGGAGACTGCACCTCGCAGAGAGATCTGAAGAACTCCTTCTCCAGAGACAACATTGTTGTCAGCGTGGTTTCCATTCTGTTCGTTCTGGTGATCCTGCTGTTCACCTTTAAATCGGCAGGACTTCCGGTGCTGCTGGTAGCCGTCATTGAAGGCGCAATTTTCATCAATTTCGGTATTCCGACGATTACGGGAACAAAGCTGTTCTTCATGGGTTACCTCATCGTCAGCTCGATCCAGATGGGTGCCAACATCGACTACGCCATCGTCATCTCCAGCCGCTACATTGAGTGCAGGAAAAGCACGGATCGCCGCAGCGCGATCATTGAGGCCCTGAATTTCGGATTCCCCACGATCATCACCTCAGGTTCCATGATGATCCTGGCCGGCGTCTTCATCGGTCAGATGACATCGGATGCCTGCATTGCCGGCATCGGGCAGTGCCTCGGCAGAGGAACCACCATTTCCGTCATTCTGGTTATGTTCGTGCTGCCGCAGATTCTGCTCGTCGGCGACAGCCTGATCGCAAAGACAACCTTTGAGCTGGAGCATCCGGTCAGAACCAAAGAGGAATCGGGTACGGTGCTCATCAACGGTGCCATTCGAGGCACCATCAACGGTACGGTGGTCGGCACTATGAATGCGGTCGTCCGCGGAGATGTCAGGGCCATGGTGGTTTCCGGGAACATCAACAAGGTGGATGATCCGAAGGCCGGGACAGAGGAACAGGAAAAGCTTACCGGTCCTGTGATGGAGGAGGCTTCTGACGATGAGAAGACTCATGCAGCCGGGGAAGAAAATAAAAGTGAGGAAGCCGGCAAGGACGATTGGGATGAACAGGACTCCGAGAGCGCACAGTCAGACGCGGAAGCAGAATCAGCAGCGGATGAAGCATGGGATGAATGGGACGATGATGAATTTGAGGGAGGAAGCCGCGAATGAGACGTAAGAGACAGATCAGATCCATACGGGTGGCAGCGGCCATTCTGGCCGCTGCAGTTACTGCAGCAGCGGCAGTGCCGGCTGCCCCCGCGGCAGCGGTGTCGGCGGCGTCCTCCTCTGTGACGGATGTGCAGCAGGAAACAGAGGATCTGGTGAATAAGAATGTTATGAAGTCCGAAACGGCACAGACAGAGGATGGTGATTCCGAGGAGGCAGAGGATACGGACGCCAACACGGCAGACATCTCAGGAACCGCAGCACAGACCTACGAGACCATCACCATCAGCACCGTGAAGGAATTCAAGGAGCTGGCCGAGAACTGCCATTACGACAGCTGGTCCAGAGATAAAAAGATTCTTCTGGAAGCAGATCTGGATTTTTCAAGGGAAGAGTTCACGCCCATCGAGTCCTTCGGAGGAATTTTTGATGGTCAGGGGCACACCATTTCGGGAATCTCGATCTCAGGAGATGTGTCGGAAACCGGGGTGTTCGGAACCATTCAGAATACCGGATCCGTCTCCAACCTGACGGTGGAAGGGATTATCGCGCCGAGCGGGACACAGAGCAAGCTGGGCGGAATTGCGGGGATCAACTACGGACAGATCACCGACTGCAGCTTTGACGGAAAGATGGAAGGAGACAGCGAGCTGGGCGGAATTGCAGGGAGAAACGGCCGCGTAGGAACCATTTCGAACTGCTCGGTGAGCGGTTCCATTGTCGGAACCACCTCCTGCGGCGGAATTGCGGGCTACAACGAGGGCACAATCCTGAACTGCACCAATGAATCCAATGTCAATACGACCTACAAGGATACCAATCGAACCGTTGACCAGCTCTCCACAACGATTGAGAATCTCCTGACCTCCGGAGATCTCACCAGCTTCGAGAATCTGGAGATCAATGCAGATACCGGCGGAATTGCAGGATTCTCCTCAGGAGTCATCGCCTCCTGCACCAATGAGGCGGAGATCGGCTACAACCATGTGGGCTATAATGTCGGCGGAATTGCCGGCCGCAGCTCAGGATTCATGAAGAGCAACACCAACAATGCGGCAGTTTACGGGCGCAAGGATGTCGGCGGAATCGTCGGACAGATGCAGCCCTATCTTTCTGTGGATTTCACGGAGGATGCGCTGAGCAATCTGGAGTCGCAGCTGGATGAGCTGGATAACCTGGTGAATACCGGCATCAACAATGCAGACAGTTACAGCTCCAATACACTGAATCACCTGACGAACATCACAGGACTCACCAAGACGGCGCAGGATGCGGTGAAGGGAATGGCGGATGAAGGGAGCGATCAATACGACGAGGCGGTGAATAAGGTGAATTCTGCTGCGTCCACGATCCAAAGCGCATTGTCCAGCCTCTCCGGTGTGTCGGGTACACTGGGAAATTATCTGAACAAAATTGAGTCGTCCATGGGCTCCCTGGGCAGCAGCACCGGGTCCTATCTGCAGGGACTGAATCTGAGCCAGGAGGACCGCACGGCACTGGAAGGATATGTAAAGCAGTTCAAGGAAGGCGTAGAAAAGGTAAAGAGCGGCCTTGATGCGCTGTCGAATCTGTCGCTGGACGGCCCCTCCGTCGAGGATGCCGACAGCGAAACGCAGGAAAGCTTGCGGCAGCAGGCCTCCGAGGCGCTGACGACCATTCGGGAAGGCTACGATGAGATGGACGGCGCAGTGGACGGGATGATCGAGATTCTGTCCAAGGAGGATTACGAGAGCAGCGAGGCGGTGCAGGATGCCCTTTCGGATCTGGAGAATACCAGAAGCTCGATGGATTCCCTGAATCAGGAGATTCAGGATGCCCGGAGCAAGCTGAATGTGCTGGAATCCGAGGACACGCAGGATGCCTTTACAAACGGCGATTTCTCCGTGGGTGATTTGAGCAGCCTCACGGCAGAGCTGACGCAGCAGCAGGCGGAGCTCCTGCAGAATTATCCGGACCTTGTGAATCCGGAGCTGGATCCGGACACCCATTCCGATGAGGAGCTGAATGCGTGGTTTGAAGAGAATTACGGCCTCGATGAGGAGGACGCTGCCGAGTACACGAGACAGTATAAATCTTATCGGGAGCAGTACGACAATGTGACGGAGAGCATTGCAGAGCTTGCAAAAACCGCAGCAGAGCTGGGAACCGATCCCGAGGCGCTCTCGAACTGGATCAAGGAGAGCGCAGATGAGCTTCGCGAGAGTCTGGAGAACATTCAGTCCGGTCTGTCCGGGCAGGAGTCCGCGGCCGGGAGTCTCCTGCAGATTCTGGAAAAATACGGCGAGAATGCACTGAACACATCAGACCTTGCGCAGTCCCTGAAAAACGTCGGCAGTACCCTGAAGGATTCCCCCAATGTAACCTCGGAACTCACCAATGCCCTGAATTCTCTGGCATCCATGGATCTGAAGCTCAACGGCATCAGCGACACCATGCGCAGCAACGGGAACAATCTGTACGAGGCACTGAATCAGATGAACTCGGAGATGCAGTCCTTAACGAGTGCACTCAGCTCAGAATCCGGGGAAGGGCTGGACAACCTGCGGTCCATCTGTTCCCAGTTCAATACCATCATGGAAACGCTGCAGGATGCTGTCAGTGATGTAAAAGACACGACGGTAAGCTCCATCGAGGATGTCTCCGATGAGGATGTTGAGAACACCTACGAGGGCAGAGTCACATCCTGCACCAATTACGGGAGCGTGAACGGAGACACCAATGCGGGCGGAATCGCCGGCATGGTCGGTGTGGAGTACGATCTGGATCCGGAAACCGACGTCAAGCAGAACGGCTCCACCTCTCTGGACTATATTTTCCGGGCAAAGTGCATCGCAGACCACTGCACCAACCGCGGAAAAGTCACGGTGCGGAACAATTATGCGGGCGGAGTCATCGGCCATATGGAAATGGGGCTTGCCTCCGACAATGCCAATTATGAAACCGTAGAAGGCAGCAGCTATGTGGGCGGCATCACCGGATATTCCGTCGGCTCCGTGCGGAACAACACGGCAAAATGCGAGATTTCCGGCACGAAATACATCGGCGGCATTACAGGATACGGCGTGACTCTGAAGAACAATCTCGCCATGGTAAATGCGAAGGAGAGCGCACAATATGCAGGTGCCATTGCGGGAAGA
This sequence comes from Lachnospiraceae bacterium, assembly GCA_963588615.1. Lineage (GTDB taxonomy): Bacteria > Bacillota > Clostridia > Lachnospirales > Lachnospiraceae > CAG-791. Next base: position 8,007 of record CAVAJA010000219.1, read on the forward strand.
GTGAAAAACATCGATTCCGAGGAGGTCTGCGGAAATTATTATTATTCCGTCAATCTGTACGGGATCGACGGCGTCAGCTATGAGGGAATTGCAGAAGGAACCGGTTATGAAGAATTCATGAAACAGGACGGCATTCCGGATTCCTTCGGTCAGCTGGTGCTCACCTTTCGAAACGGGGATGAAGTGGTGAAAACGATCGCCTGCACCTACGGAGCCTCCATTCCGGAGGATCAGATTCCGGCAGTGCCGACAAAAGAAGGCTTCCACAGCCAATGGAGCCGGACGGATTACAGTGAGATCACATCGGACGAAGTGATTGAAGTGGAATATTCCAGAGTCAATACCCTCCTGGTATCCGGAGAAAAGCGCTCCACCGGGCAGCCCGCCATTGAGGTGGCCGGAAATTTCCGGCAGGAGGACAGCCTGATCATTACGAAGCTGCGGCCGGAAGGAAGCGAAGAGGAGCGGTGGATGGTTTCCATTCCGGAGGACGCAGACACCTCACACCAGATCCGATACCTGGCGCCGGACGATCGTTCCGATGTGGTGATCTATCTCATTCAGGACGGAAAGAGAACAAAGGTTTCGACAGGAACCTTCGGAAAATACCTGACCTTTGATGCAGAAGGCAGTGAGGTCACCTTTGCCGTGGAGGAAAAAGGCCTCCTTGCCGGCATTGGTCTGCCGATGCTGCTCGGGACACTGGCTGCCGCAGCAGCCGCAGCGGCCGTACTGCTGCACGGCATTCTGAAAAGGAAACGCAGGCAGCAGAGGCGGAATCGCCGAAAGAGAAGTGAGCGAAGAAGGTAAAAACTGAGCACAGGAAAGCCCTGCAGCAGGG
>CAVAJA010000220.1:0-4216 GCA_963588615.1 Lachnospiraceae bacterium
CACCTGCAGTGCATTTTCGCTCCCCAATTCCTTCGTCAGATCTGCCACCGCCTTCACCAGCATCAACGTGGCGGTTCTGACATACGAAAGATAGCCGGCATTATCCTTTGTTGTGATCAAAGATACAACACCGTCCTTATCCAGCTTCTTATTCAGCTCGCGCATCTTGCGGTTAAAATACACCAGTGCAATGCTGCCATCATATTTGGGCTGGAATTCCTTTACAATTGTCTCGAAGGTCGTTCCCTTTTCGTAATTTCTTTGCTGTCCGTCAACGAAAATAGTGGGCATATCAGATTCTCCTTCTCCATAGCTGCAATTTATCTTGAATCCTATACGACGATGTAGGGTTCTGCAACCGGTGCACACAGCACCTCGAGGTCAGGCAGTTCTCTTGTCAGAAAATCCTTCATATACCGGACGAATATTTTCTCCACCCCGTAATGTCCGGCATCAATGACAGCAATTCCCTTCTCAACCGCGTCCAGACCTATGTGGTGGGTAATATCCCCCGTAATCATGACATCTGCTCCCTTTTCCAGTGCAAGATCAATGTCATCCTTTCCGGATCCCGGCAGAATTGCCGTCTTCACAACAGCCGCCTCAGGATCGCCGTAAATACGCACCATCGGAATATCAAAAGCTTCTTTTACGTACTGTCCACACTCCTGCAGTGTCATGTGCTCCGGAAGCTCGCCGATTCTTCCCAATCCCTCATGGGAAATGGAATCCTCATACGTGACATCCAGAACATCCGGGTGCAGCAGATAGAGCCGCTCAGCCGCCTCGGCCGCCATTCCCATGACATCAAAATTCGTGTGCATGGCATAGAGGGCCATATCATTGGTCAGCAGTTTTACAATTCTCCTGCCGATATAATCATCATCCGTCACGTGCTTCACCCCGTCAAACAAGAGCGGATGGTGCGTTATCATCAAATCTGCGTGATGCTTAACGGCATCCTCAATGATCGCACTGGTGGCGTCCACCGCAAGATAGATCACCCTTACGTCCTTGTCGCTGCGCCCCGCCTGAAGCCCCGGATTGTCCCACTTCATAGCAAAAGAAGACGGACAGAAGTTCTCCAGCTGTGCCATAATCTCCGATAGAATCACGATGTTCACCTCCCGCATGCACTCTTGCACGGATTCTTTCATGCGTTCTCTGCAGTCCCTGTTCTGCAGCGTCCTTCGTCATTTCTTACGCAAGGAGCCGATGTATCGCAAGCATGACCTGCAGCTCTCCGATCTCACCGCTAAGCTCCTGCAGACGATTTCCTGTATTTTCTCCGTTGGGAGACTCTGCAAGCTTCTGCAGGAGCCTTAGTTTTCCCTGAAGCTTTTCTCTTACATAAAGGTCAAAGCAGTGTGACGACTCTCCTTCTGACCGATTCGACAGATACTCGGCCAGAACGCATGGTCCAAAGGCCGCTTCCGCCGTTTTGCGGAAGCTCTTATCCTCCAGAATCCGGCACAGCTGCTCCCTTTTCACCATCGCCCTCTGCAGGGTTTCTTCCGGAAGCTTTCGAACCTGATCTGCAAGTTCATCCCAATCCGGGCGCTTCTGCAGAGGCCGTACGCCGCTCTCCTGCGGGCACAGGGCTCGCAGAACCGTGTAATATTTTCCTTCATCCTGAAAGAATCGCTCCTCTGCAATCACACAGTCATTTGCACACAGCCACTCCCGAACCAGATGTACTTCGCGGTGCGGGGACAGAATCATCTCCCGAAAGGACAGCGCCTTTTCGGGCTCCGCCTCCAGAAGAGACCGCATCAGAATTCCTCCCATGCCGGCACAGATCATGACATCAGCCTCTCCGGGAACATAAGCGGCAAGTCCATCTGATTTGCGAAGCTCACAGCGGGCATCCTCTCTTTCGGCAGCAGCGTGATCACCGAAATCCGAACGGGCAGACTCTGCGTCACAGGAATCCCGGCAGATGTCCTGCTCCGCAAGAAGCAATTCCGTCAGCTCCAGATTCGATCTGGCTGTGGCCAGCGGACCATCTGCAACATCCATTGCCAGAGCGTGTGTCACCTTTCCTTCCTGCAGGAGTCGGATATCCACGTAGGCATGGTCGCAGCCCACATCACAGATCCGCACCCCGCAGGGAACAAGGTCACAAATATTCTGCAATCTTTGAGACAATTTAATCATCGCTTGCCTTGTTTAATCCAGATAATCCTTCAGTTTACGGGAGCGGGAAGGATGGCGCAGCTTCCGCAGGGCCTTTGCCTCGATCTGACGAATTCTCTCTCTTGTCACGTTGAATTCCCGTCCGACCTCTTCCAGCGTCCGTGCTCTTCCGTCGTCAAGTCCGAAACGAAGCCGCAGAACCTTCTGTTCACGCTCCGTCAGTGTTCCCAGAACCTCCTGCAGCTGTTCCTTCAAAAGTGTGTACGCTGCGGCCTCCGCGGGAACCGGTACGTTGTCATCCTGAATAAAATCACCCAGATGGGAATCCTCCTCCTCACCGATGGGCGTCTCCAGAGAAACCGGTTCCTGTGAAATCTTGATGATTTCGCGGACTCTTTCCACCGGGATGTTCATGCGTGCCGCGATCTCCTCCGGCGTAGGCTCACGTCCCAGTTCCTGCAGCAGCTGCCGGGAGATGCGAACCAGCTTGTTGATGGTTTCCACCATGTGGACCGGAATGCGAATGGTTCTCGCCTGGTCTGCGATTGCCCTGGTAATTGCCTGACGAATCCCCCAGGTTGCATAGGTGGAAAATTTAAAGCCCTTGCGGAAATCAAATTTCTCCACTGCCTTGATCAGTCCGAGATTTCCCTCCTGAATCAGATCAAGAAACAGCATTCCGCGGCCCACATAGCGTTTTGCGATGGAGACGACCAGCCGAAGATTCGCCTCCGCCAGCTTTTTGCGGGCTTCCTCTCCGCGGTAAACAACATCCTTCAGATCCGCCTTGGTTTTTCCGCAGAGGATCGGGCGTTTCTCGTCAATCTCCGCCTTCTGGCCTTCGTCCCGAAGGTAACTCATGACCTCCTCTTCGGTGGTAATGCGCTCCGTGTCATCATCTGCCACATTCTTAAAGAGCGTGTTCAGAATCTCCTGGGCAATGTCGCCGTTCTCCATCGTCTTGGCGATTTCCACCTCTTCCGTGGCAGTCAGAAGAGAAACCTTTCCGATCTCCTTGAGATACATTCGAACCGGATCCTCGATGTTCACGGCATCCAATCCGATATTGTCGAGATCGTCTACTTCCTCCTGTTCGATGAGCTCCAGCTCTGCGTTCGGCACCTCATCATCCACATCGATGTCATCCTCTTCCAGGGTGGGAATTTCGTCCGTATTCTCCTCAACCGTCACAACCTCTATTCCCTTCTCTTCCAGATAGGCCGTGATTTTATCAAATTTCTCGTCTTCCAGCTCCATATCTGCAAAAGTCTGCAGAACCTCCTGATAATCCAGTACATCTTCCTTGCTCTTTCCAAGATCCACCAGCTTATTCAGACGTTCCCACAGCTGGCGGTTCACCTCCTCGGTATTGTCGGCGGCCTTTGCGGAATTCTTTCTGGCGCCTTTTGTACTTCCGGATTTTTGAGTTTCCGCATTGTTCTCGCGAACCTGTTCCTGCTCCGTGACATTCTCTGCTGTTTTCTTTGCCATAATATTCTCCCTGTTTAATATTGATATCTGTTCCGCACCTGCAGCTCCCGGAAATCAAACTGCAGCCTGCAGCCGGTGCTGAATCGATACAACTCTGCTATTCATCTGATTCATTCGACGCATTCAGCACCAGCGGCAGATTCTGGAGTTTTCCCAGCTCCCGCTTCGCCTCCACGAGCTTTTGCAGTGCATTCGGGCTGTCGATATTCCCGGAAAGATCTGCAATCGCGCTGCGCTTGATGCTGCAGAGCACATCCCGAAGGGCTTTCTCCAGTTCCTGCGCAGTGATGCCGGAAAGTCTCGTCTCGAAGAGCAGGGCAGCCTGCCGCTGCTCCTCCTCGTCCTCGAACATGCCGACCACCGTCCCGGGAGATACCCCCGGCCGTCCTCCGTTCCCGGAGGCAACTGCCAGCTTATCCCCTGCCGCCTTTTCCAGCAGTTCAAAATATTTCGCCGCTGCTGTTCGCGAGACGCCCGGACTGAAATCCTCAGCTGTAATATATTCCCTCAGCTGCACGTATAATCCCGGATCATCGGAAATCCAGGTCAGAAGGAGACGTTCGTTCCGAAGCCTGGCTCTGTCCTGTAC
>CAVAJA010000221.1:0-4592 GCA_963588615.1 Lachnospiraceae bacterium
GAATCAGTCCCTTCTCCATGGCCTCTGTGATCACGCCGGCTACCGGCCGATCGCAGACAAGTCCCTGCATCAGACCGCTTCCGCGGCGCTCCAGAACGCAGGAGTGGCGTTCCTTCATCTCCTCCAGACGCATCTCCAGATAGGGTGCAACCTCCTGCACATGCTCCAGAATGTGCAGCTTATCGTACAATTCCAGCACCTTGCACACAGCAGCCGTCGCAAACGGATTGCCCCCGTAGGTGGTTCCGTGGTCTCCTGCCGCAAGACTCGAATGCGCCACCTCCTCTGTCATCAGAAAGGCACCGACCGGAACTCCGCAGCCAAGAGCCTTCGCCGTCGTCATGATATCCGGCTTCACACCGTAGCGCTGCCATGCGTACATGTAACCGGTTCTGCCCATGCCGCACTGCACCTCATCCAGAATCATCAGGATCTGATGCTCATCGCAGAGCCTGCGCACGCCCTCCAGAAATTCCTTTGTCGCCGGCACGAGACCGCCTTCTCCCTGCACGGTTTCCAAAATGATGGCTGCCGTATCCGGACTGATTCTGGCCTTCACCGATTCCAGATCATTGTAGGAAGCGAACTGAACACGGCAGGGCATCTCTCCGAATGCCTCCCGATAATGCGCATTTCCTGTAACCGACAGTGCCCCGTAGGTTCTCCCGTGGAAGGAGTGCTCCATCGCGATGATTTCCTGAGAATGGCCGCCCTTCTTCAGAAAGGCATGCTTCATTGCAGCCTTCAGGGCACCTTCCACCGCCTCGGCTCCGCTGTTGGTAAAGAACACACGGTCCATGCCGGAAACCGCTTTCAGGGCATGTGCCGCCCGTATTGCAGGCTCATTATAGTAATAATTCGAGGTATGCAGAATCTTGTCAATCTGAGCCTTCAGTGCATTGTTGTATTCCCTGTTGCCGTAGCCCAGGGCAAAAACAGCGATTCCTGCCACGAAGTCCAGATATCTCTTCCCATTCACATCATATAAGGATACGCCCTCACCGTGATCCAGTACGATCTGATACCGGTTGTAGGTATGCAGGAGATCCTGCTCTGCCTGTGCGATCATTTCTTGCATTCTGTCTGCCATATGAACACCTCTGCCTTCCTCTCACATTCCAACTGCAAGAGATTCTCCGTCCGCTGTTATGCACTGAAAAGGGAGCTCATTCGAGCACATCCCCGTCCTGATAAAACATGGTTCCGTTGCCCTTGTTCGTGAAGATTTCCAAAAGAATGCTGTGCGGAACTCTTCCGTCCAGAATATGTACCCGCTTTACGCCTCCCCGCATCGCATCCGTGCAGTTGGAAAGCTTCGGCAGCATTCCTCCCCCGATGATTCCGTCCGCAATCAGCTTCTCGGCATTGCTGACGCTGATTCTGGAAATAAAGGAAGACTTATCATCAAAATCCCGATACAATCCCTCGACATCCGTCAGATATACCAGCTTGTCCGCACCTACCGCCTTGGCAATGGCACATGCCGCCTCATCCGCATTGATGTTGTAGGTGTCGAATTTCTCATCCAGGCCGATGGGCGCTACAATCGGAAGATAGTCATCGTCCAGCATGTCGAACAGGATTTTGGGATCCACATCCGTCACTTCTCCCACAAAGCCGATGTCCTGCCCCTTGGACAAGCGCTTTTTAACCCTCAGCATTCCCGAATCCTTTCCCGAAATACCGACAGCCTTTACACCCAGCTCCTCTACCATCGTGACAAGGTTCTTGGACACCTTTCCCAGAACCATCTCGGCGATCTCCATGGTCTCAGCGTCCGTCACACGCAGTCCGTTGATAAACTGAGCCTCTTTTCCAACCTTGTTCACCCATGCAGAAATTGCCTTGCCTCCGCCGTGCACGATGATCGGCTTGAAACCGACCAGTTTCAGCAGTGTCACATCCTGGATCACCTGCCGCTGCAGCTTTTCATCACTCATTGCAGAGCCGCCGTATTTCACCACAATAATCTTGCGGTTAAAACGCTGTATATAGGGAAGAGCCTCGATCAAAACCTCCGCCTTCCGCTGTGCCTCATCCAGTTCCTGAATCATTTTCTCCACCTCTCTTTGCCCGTCCGATCCTTCTGTCATGCATCTGTTCTCATCAGGATCTGTAATCCGCGTTGATCTTCACGTAATCATACGTGAGATCGCATCCCCAGGCCACAGCCTCCGCATCTCCCATGTGCATGTCACTTCGAATGATGACCTTCTCATTTCCAAGAAGCTCGGATGCCTCCTCCTCGGAATAATCCGCCGCACTTCCCTTCGTAAAGATCAGCATGGAACGGCCGTCTGCCTCAAAGTACAGATCCACATTCTCCGGGTCAAAGGAAACGCCCGAATACCCCAGCGCACACAGAACCCGCCCCCAGTTGGCATCCTTGCCGAATACGGCTGCCTTCGTGAGATTGGACTGAATGACCGCCTTTGCAAGGATCCTCGCATTTTCCTTCGTGTCCGCATTGAGAACCTGCGATTCGATCAGCTTCGTTGCGCCTTCTCCGTCCCCTGCCATCTTCATGGCAAGCGTTCGGCAGATGAAATGAAGGGCTTCCTTAAATTCCTCGTAATCCTCATTTTCATGATCGATGACAGGATTTCCGGCAAGTCCGTTTGCCAGAACCAGCAGCGTATCGTTTGTAGACATATCTCCGTCCACCGAAATCATATTGAAGGTGTCCTCAACGATCTCGGATACCGCCTTCTGGAGCAGTGCCTTTTCAATTGCCGCATCCGTTGTCACATAGGCCAGCATCGTGCACATGCCCGGATGAATCATCCCGGAGCCCTTCGACATGCCTCCGATCGTCACGGTCTTCCCCTTTAACTGCAGCGTGACACAGACTTCCTTATTGACAGTGTCCGTTGTCATAATCGCGCGGGACGCCGCCTCTGCCGCCTCCCTTGTTCCCGATTTCTCGGCAGCCAGAACGGCAATTCCTGCCTTGATTCTGTCCATCGGCAGCTGCATGCCGATCACCCCGGTGGAGCCTAAGAGCACCGATCCCGCCGGAATTCCCAGGGCCTTCCCGGCCGCCTCCGCCGTCTCGCTGCAGATCGCAAGTCCTTCCTTTCCCGTGCATGCATTGGCGATGCCGGAATTGACGATGACCGCCTGAACCCTTGCGCTGCTCTTTCTTACAATGTCCCGATCCCAGATCACCGGGGCCGCCTTCACCACATTCGAGGTAAAGGTTCCTGCCGCCTCGCAGGGAACGGTGCTGTAAATGAGCGCCATATCCGTTCGATTCTGATATTTAATCCCTGCCGCAGCGGATGCTGCCTCGAAGCCCTTTGCCGACGTGACCCCGCCCTGTATCTGTTCCATAGATCCCATACTCCCTCTTTCGTTCCTGTGTTCCGTTCCGATACCGGATTCTACTCACCAATAAAATTCGTGATGTTCTTTTCGTTCAGAATGAAATCGTAGTAATAAAAATCCTCCCGCCTCTTCCAGCCGATTCCCCGCCAGAAAGCGTTTCCCACCTGGTTTCTTGTAAATGCGACCAGCGAGACCTTGTTGATGCCCATCTCCCGAAGAGCCCGCATGCAGTACCCTACCATCTGTCTGCCGATCCCGAGCCTTCGGTATTCTCCTGCAACGCAGACATGATACAGCGTTCCCTGCCGTCCGTCGCTGCCGCACAGAATGGATCCCACGATCTTCCCCTCCAGGACGGCAACCACGGACGTCTCCGGGTTCCTTGCAATGAAGCGGTCCACATCCTCTCTGCTGTCATCCAGAGAACGAATCCCGAATCCCTGGATCGTCATCCACAAATTATGAACTTCCTCGTAATCCTCTTCCCGCATCGGACGGATCAAAACATGTCCTTCCATACTCTCCATTCCGGTCCGCTGAGGATCTGTCTTCCCACCCCTCTGCGGCATTCCCTCTTTAACTTAGACATAACTATTCAGTACCCGCATCTCGATTTTCCTTCGGAAAACCTCGATGCGGCTGGCCAAATCCAGTCTCACGGCATCATCGCAGGGAGGGCAATTCCCGTCTCCTCCGGCAGTCCGAACATCAGATTCATATTCTGCACCGCCTGACTGGCCGAGCCCTTCCCCATGTTGTCGATGGCTCCCATGAGGATCACGCGTCCCGTTCTCTCATCCACCTTCAGTCCGATATCGACGTAGTTGCTGCCTTCCACGAAGCGCGTCTGCGGATATTCTCCGGGCGGCAGGAGGCGAATGAACCTTTCCTTCCCGTAGCGCTTCTCATACACCGCGCGCAGCTCCTCCTCCGAGGGGAGGCTTCCATCTGCCTTCCGCACCAAAGATGCGTACTCTGTCGCCAGAATGCCGCGGTTCATCGGCACGAGGTGCGGTGTGAAATTGATGGTCACCGGATGGCCGCAGGCGTAGGAAAGCTGCTCCTCGATCTCCGGCGTATGGCGGTGGTTTGCCACGCCGTAGGGCTTTGCACTCTCATTTACCTCACAGTACAGATTCGCAACCTTGGCTCCTCTTCCTGCACCCGAAACTCCGGACAGTGCATCCACAATCAGGGTGTCCGTATCAATCAGCCCCGCTTCGACCAAAGGATAAGCCGTCAGAATGGAGCACGTCGTGTAGCAT
>CAVAJA010000222.1:0-7203 GCA_963588615.1 Lachnospiraceae bacterium
GCGCCTCGGGCAGGCAGCAGCGTTCCGGGGAAATGGCTGACGATGGGAGACTTCTTAATCACGAGCAGGAGCGAATTCAGAAATGGCTGAAGGACGTTCGGTTCAAAACGGTGCTCGTCGGCGGAGTGGAAGAATCCGACGTCTGGAAAAAGATCAATGAACTGAACGCGTTGTATGAGGCAGCGCTTGTGGCGGAACGTGCCAGATATGACGCACTGCTGGGAGCATATGGAGATACGGAAGCTGCGGCGGAACATCCTGTCCCCTACACGGAGGAAAATCGTCAGAGAGGATTCGAGGAAGAGGCTTTTTCAGAGGAAGAATATGTGCGTCCTCAGAGAAGCGATCGGGAAGAAAAGTTTTCGGAGGATGATGCAGAGGAAAATCTGACGGATGCGGATGATTTGGAAGAGTCTTCCTACCGTGACGGCGACGAATTCTGGGATGGTTATGATGACTACGAATAGAGGAAGAAGTGCAGGAAAGACAGCTGCAGGATCGGCACGCAAGGTGAAAACCAATGCAGAGATCATCACTGCCCGCAGGAATCGGGCCTTGGATCGTCAGGGGTACATCAGTCTTGTGATACGAGTACTTGGACTGGTGCTGATATTCTGGATCTTGTTTTCACAGGTGTTTCTGATCACACAGGCCAGCGGGAATGATATGTTCCCCGCCGTAAAGGACGGAGATCTGGTCATTGTTTTCAGACTCCAGAGCAGTTACAGCAAGGATGATGTGGTGGTGTATACTGCGGACGGGAAGAACTGCATCGGGCGGGTTGTTGCCGTTGCTACAGATTATGTGATGCTTGACGACAGTGGATCTCTCCTTGTCAACGGAACAGATCAGTCAGGCGAAATCCTGTATCCGACCTATGCAAAGGACGGACTGGAGTATCCCTATCAGGTTCCGGATGATTCCGTGTTCATTCTGGGAGACTACAGAACGCAGACGACGGACAGCCGCGACTACGGGGCAATTTCACTCGGAGAGGTGAAGGGAAAGGTGATTACCATTCTTCGGAGAAGAGGACTGTAGGATGCTTTCGATATAAAGTGCGGAAACGAGGATTGGAATACAACTGCATCGGGCACCCGCAGGTCGGTCTTATTTTGCAGAGACGGATCTGCGGGTGCTTTTGTGTCAGAAATTTTCCAGGAAGCTGTGCTTTATGCCGTCCTTTTTGTAACCGAGAAGTTTGTCCAGACAGACATTTTCGGTGGCGTGAAAGATGTTGGTTTCAAGACCGGGATTATTCTTTTTGAGCTCCGCGATGATTCGTTTTGTTTCTGCCCGCTTGTGACCGGTGCGAGAGGATTCCCCCTCGTTACCGGGAGTGACGGCGCAGGTCGTGCAGGTGTCTGTGAAATGACAGGCACACTGAATAAAATGAAGATGATTTCGGTCCCGCCAGGCCTTGATATCGTCTTCTCTGATAAAGTAAAGGGGACGAATCAACTGCATGCCGTCAAAATTCGTACTCTTGAGTTTGGGAAGCATTGCCTCCCACTGACCGGAATAGAGCATGCCCATGAGAGCGGTTTCGATGACATCATCAAAGTGATGCCCCAGAGCGATCTTATTGCAGCCGAGTTCTTTGGCCTGCTTGTACAGATGTCCTCGGCGCATTCTTGCACAGAGGTAGCAGGGGGAGGATTTGATCTGATAAACCGTGTCAAAGATCGTGGTTTCGAAAAAGACCAGAGGAATCCCGAGGAGCTGTGCATTGCTCTCGATGATGTGCCGGTTGGCCTCGTTGTAGCCGGGATCCATACACAGAAATGTCAGGTCAAAGTGAAACTGACCGTGGCGCCGGAATTCCTGAAACAGCTTGGCCATGACCATGGAGTCTTTGCCGCCGGAGATGCAGACGGCAATGTGGTCTCCGTCTTGGATCATATTGTATTTAAGAACGGCGCGGGCAAAGGGATTGAGAAGATCCTTATGAAAACGTCCCTTCTGGAGAGAAAGCTCAATTTCCTCGCGCAGCGTTTCATTTTGTGCCTGTTTCTGAATGGCATAGAGCGCCCATGAACCGTAGCCGCCGGAAAGGCTTTGCGCAGGATATCCTTTTTCCTGCAGTTCCTCCGCAAGCTCTCTTGTAACGGTTCCGTACCTGCAGTACAGGACAATCCGCTTATCTTGTGAGAACGGAGTCAGCTGCCGCCCATCTGCGTAGTCCCGGATCTGTTCGGGGGAGAACAGAACACATCCGGGGATAAAGCCATGCTCATAATCCTCATGATCCCTTGTGTCAACCAGAAGATAGTCATCGGAAGAGAGCGCATCCAGCTCAGCCGACGTGATTTCAAGAGGGAGGTGATTAAAATTAAGATTTCGCTCGAAAGACATATTGAGATACTCCGTGTCCGCATCGTTTATTTAGTGTTCGCACGGTTGATTATACCGACTTTGTGACTGTTTAGCATCTGCAGAATTTCAGTTGGGGCAATCTGCGCAAAGATCGGTCACGTGTTCCGGCGAGAATGTCCATCAACAGTTGTTACAAAACTGCGGACTTATTTTGAGCGTATTTTCTCTAGGCCCGCCGCTGGATATTCATTTGGAATGTGATATGCTAGTAGGGCACAAAGTATACTATATCTAGTACCTCGGCAAAGGATCTGAAACTACATTTAGTATTTAAACTATTTTGTAAAGAAGGGGAATCGAGCGATATTGTCAGAGGATTTCAGAAATAAGGGGAAAGTTATGGAGAGAATGGATGCTGTTGTCAAAACCAACGTGATCAAACGAAACGGCCAGGAGGTGGATTTTAATATTGATAAGATCATCAATGCCATTCGCAAGGCCAATGCAGAGGTCGGCGGTATTTATCAGATGAATGAATATCAGATCAACGCGGTGGCGGACAACATTGCCAAGAAGGTACAGAACTCTTCTCATGCTGTCAGCGTAGAGGATATTCAGGATATGGTGGAGACGGGCATCATGGAGATGCGCGGGTATGAGGTTGCGCAGAAATATGTGCGCTATCGCTATAAGAGGGAGATTTCCCGCAAGTCCAATACCACGGACAACGGAATTCTGGCACTGATCAATCAGCAGAACGAGGAGGTGAAGCAGGAAAACTCCAACAAAAATCCTGTCATCAACTCCACACAGCGCGACTACATGGCGGGAGAGGTTTCCAAGGATCTGACGAAGCGTGTGCTGCTGCCGGAGGATATTGTTAAAGCACATGAGGATGGAATCATCCATTTTCATGATTCAGATTATTATGCGCAGAAGGAACACAACTGTGATCTGATCAATCTGGAGGATATGCTGCAGAACGGAACGGTGATCAGTGAAACTCTGATTGAAAAGCCGCACAGCTTTTTTACGGCGTGCAATGTGACGACACAGATTGTGGCGCAGGTTGCCTCCAATCAATACGGCGGGCAGTCCTTTACGCTGTCGCATCTGGCACCCTTTGTGGATATTTCACGTCAGAAGCTGACGAAGCAGGTGAGGGAGGAGCGCAGACTTACCGGAGAGGCACTGGATGAATCCATCATCAGCAAGATTGTCGAGAATCGTCTGAGCGAGGAAATCCGTTCCGGAATTCAGACCATTCAGTACCAGCTGATTACACTCATGACCTGCAACGGTCAGGCTCCTTTTGTGACTATGTTCATGTATCTGGATGAGGTTCCGGAAGGGCAGACAAGGGACGACCTGGCATGTATTATTCGTGAGGTTCTGCTGCAGCGGATGCAGGGCGTCAAAAATGAAAAGGGTGTCTGGATCACGCCGGCCTTCCCGAAGCTGATCTATGTCCTTGATGAGGACAATATCCGTCCGGGAACTCCCTATTACGGGCTGACGGAGCTGGCGGCGAAGTGCACGGCCAAGCGCATGGTTCCGGACTATATCTCGGCGAAAATGATGAAGGAATATAAGAACGGTGATGTGTATCCCTGCATGGGCTGCCGTTCCTTCCTGACACCGGATACAGAGGGACTTGGGGAGAATGGAAAGCACAAATATTACGGCCGTTTCAATCAGGGAGTCGTCACAATTAATCTGGTAGATGTGGCGTGCTCATCTTACGGCGATATGGATGCGTTCTGGAAGATTTTCGATGAGAGGCTGGAATTATGTCACCGTGCCCTTCGCTGCCGCCATGAGCGCCTTCTGGGGACAGTATCCGATGTGGCACCGATTCTGTGGCAGTACGGTGCATTGGCCCGGCTGAAAAAGGGAGAGAAGATTGACCGGCTGCTGTACAACAATTATTCCACCATCAGTCTGGGGTATGCCGGACTGTATGAGATGTGCATGAGAATGCTGGGAGTGTCCCACACAGATCCCAGAGGAAAAGAATTTGCCCTGAAGGTAATGCAGCACCTGAATGATAAGTGTACCGAGTGGAGAAGAGCAGAGAACATCAGCTATTCTCTTTACGGGACACCGATGGAATCCACGACCTACAAGTTTGCAAAATGTCTGCAGAAGCGCTTTGGGATCATCAAGGATGTGACGGATCATAATTACATCACGAACAGCTATCACGTGAATGTACGGGAGAATATTGATGCTTTTACAAAGCTGCGCTTTGAGGCGGAGTTCCAGCGTCTTTCTCCGGGAGGAGCCATCAGCTATGTAGAGGTTCCGAATATGCAGAACAATATTCCGGCGGTTCTGTCTGTCATGCAGTACATCTATGACAACATCATGTACGCGGAGCTCAATACGAAATCAGATTATTGTGAAGTCTGCGGCTATGACGGAGAGATACGGATCGTGGAGGATGAGAACGGAAAGCTGGTGTGGGAATGTCCGAACTGCGGCAACCGTGATCAGGCGAAAATGAGTGTGGCCCGCCGCACCTGCGGTTACATCGGAACCCAGTTCTGGAACCAGGGACGCACACAGGAAATCAAGGACCGCGTGCTGCATTTGTCCAATAAGACGCTGAACTGATACGCAGTCTGGCAGACAGAACGATTGCGGTTTGGGATGAGAAACGGATAAGATTGTGCTGGACACGATTATTGCGGCAGGAACGCCTGCTGGTGTGGGGATTAATGCTTCATTGAGAAAATCAGCACACAGTGCAATACCGTGCGCTGATTGTTCACGGAACAGAGTTTATTCGATTGCCTCAACCTTCGCGGTGACAGCGGCCGCCAAATCGGCTGCTGTCTTGGCTGCGGCATCGACGCTTGAGCTGACGGCATAGATATAGAACTTGATTTTGGGCTCGGTTCCGGAAGGACGCAGAGCAAACCAGCTGCCGTCTGTCATGGTATAGCGCAGAACATCGCTGGCAGGAATATCCTGGAAACCGTGGAGGTAATCGATCGTTTCGGCAACCTGAAAATGGCCGAAAGACTGCGGCCTTTCCCTGCGGAAAGTATTCATGATCCGATGGATTCTGGCAGCACCTTCCCATCCCTTCAGGACGATGGAGATCTGTTGTTCGGCATAGCAGCCGTATTCCTGATACAGAGCATCCAGAGCGTCCGCAAGGGTCAGTCCTCTCCGGTGATACCAGGCAGCCATTTCAGAGATCAGCATACCGGCACAGATGCCGTCCTTGTCCCGGACGGCATCTCCGGGAGCACAGCCGATGCTTTCCTCATATCCAAAGAAATAGTGATACCCTTTCTGCTCCAATTCCGGGATCCGCCCGCATATATTCTTGAAACCCGTCAGGGCTTCATATACGTGAATACCGTAATGCTCGCAGATAGAGCGGCCAAAATCTCCGGTTACGATGGATTTGATCATAACGGAGTTATTAGGAAGTCTGTTCTGCGCGGACTGACTTTCGGCCATGTAGGCAATGAGAAGCGCACCGGTCTGATTGCCGTTCAACGGCCGATAGCCGCCGTTATGATCCGGAATTTCAATGGCCATGCGGTCACTGTCGGGATCGGTGGCGATGAGAACCTTGGCGTTGAGTTTGCGGCCGAGCTCCTCGGCCAGCCGAAAGGCCTTCGGATCCTCCGGATTGGGGTAACCTACCGTCGTGAATTCGGGATCCGGATCCCGCTGCTCGGGAACAAGTGTAAAATTGGTAAATCCTCTGTCTGCCATCAGCTGGGAGAGCGGACGGCTTCCCGCGCCGTTGAGCGGCGTGTAGACAATCGGGACAGTTTTGTCAAGCTCACTGTCGGGGCGCTGCGCCATGGATTTGACGTAGTTTAAATAATCGCGATCCATGTCGCCTCCCAGCATTGTGACAAGATTTTCTGAGACGGCATCCTTGAGAGAAAGCCGAGGGAACGCGTCGAAGAAGTCCAAGCTTTGAATTTTCTCCAGCATACCGTCTGAAACGGCTCCGGATATCTGGGCTCCGTCAGACCAGTAAACCTTATAGCCATTGTACTCTTTTGGATTGTGGCTTGCGGTCATGTTGATTCCGGCGATAGCCTCGATCCTGCGAATGGCAAAGGAGAGCTCCGGTGTGGGTCGGAGAGAAGGGAAGAGGAAGACGCGGATTCCGTTTCCTGCAAGAATCTCAGCAGAGAGCTCAGAGAACTCCTTGGAATGGTAACGGCAGTCATAGGCGATGACGACACCCCGGTCGGCTCCGCCGTTCTGCACAATATAGTCGGCAATTCCCTGTGTGGCACGTCCAACCGTGAACACATTCATTCGATTGGTGCCCGCTCCGCAGATGCCGCGAAGACCTGCCGTTCCGAATGCAATTTCCTGATAAAAACGGTCTGTAATGTCCTCTTCATTGCCCTGTACAGCCTCCAGCTCTGCGCGAAGAGGATCCGATGGATCGAGGCGGTTCATCCAGAGTTCATAAAGAGATTTCACTTCCTGTGTCATAATTGCCTCCTGCATAAACGGCGATTGCTCTGAAAAAGTGCTGAATTTACAGCATCGGTTAGTGAACATTATACTATGATTGAGAGGCACAAAAAAGTTTTGAAAAAATCGAAAAATATGTTTGACATCC
Organism: Lachnospiraceae bacterium; assembly: GCA_963588615.1. Lineage (GTDB taxonomy): Bacteria > Bacillota > Clostridia > Lachnospirales > Lachnospiraceae > CAG-791. The sequence goes on from CAVAJA010000222.1 coordinate 6,926, forward strand.
ATGAGGCACTATAATATAATCTTTCTTGCGTCACGGAAAGCCAGTTCCTTCCGGACGAAAACAACTGAAGCAGTTAAGCTATTTGCGGGTGTAGTTCAGTGGTAGAACACCAGCCTTCCAAGCTGGATATGTGGGTTCGATTCCCATCACCCGCTTTTATGTGTCCGTAGCTCAGCTGGATAGAGCATCGGCCTTCTAAGCCGAGGGTCTGGGGTTCGAATCCCCACGGGCACATTGATTACAGAGTTTGTAATCTCATGATATGGTGGGTATGGCGT
>CAVAJA010000223.1:0-4354 GCA_963588615.1 Lachnospiraceae bacterium
ATTCCAGACCCAGCCACACGGTGTGCTCCAGATCCTTCACCAGATACGGAGACCAGTTGTTGTAGATCTGGAAGCGTCCCATGGTGACATTCCTGTTGTGAACATAAACCCAGTTGTCCGGAACGATGCCGCCGATGGTCCGGTTTTTCGTCTTATTTGCAAGCTCCAGATGATTGACCAGGACGCCGACGGTCATATAATCGCGGTAGGGAAGTCCTGCGGCGATGCGGGCAGGATCGGCAGGCACGTCGTTCATGCCGGCGACCAGATCCTTGATGGGCATGGAGGAAATTACATAATCGCCATCGGCCGTAAGCTGCTGTCCGTCTTTTTCATAGACAACGCCGGTGAGAACATTCTCGCTGTTCTTGAGAATTTTCACAACTCGGGCGTTCATCAGGATGCTGCCGCCCTGTTTCTGAATCTCCTCGGCGGTGACATCCCACAGCTGACCGGGGCCGAGCTTGGGATAGCTGAATTCCTCGATCAGAGACGTCTCGACCTTGCGGTTCTTTTTGTGGAACATCTTGCCGAGGGCATCCTTGAGCACGGCGGAGATGGACACACCCTTGACTCTCTGTGCACCCCAGGAGGGGTCAATCTGAGAAGGATGGCGGCCCCAGAGATTCTCGGTATAGTGCTCGAAGAACATGGAGTAGAGCTTTCTGCCGAAGCGGTTGATGTAGAAATCCTCCAGGGACTCTTCCTCTCTGGGCAGAAGTCTGGCCTTGATGTAGGAAAATCCCACCACGATGGTGGTGCCGAATCCCATATTGGCGAAGGTCTCCGGCTTCAGAGAAATCGGATAATCAAAAAATTTGCTGTTGAAGAAGATCCGGCTGACGCGGTTGCGCCGCAGCATGACACGATCCGTGGTCTGAGGATCCGGACCGCCCTTTGCCAGAGTGACATGGCGGTCAAGGGCTGCGTCATCACTGGCCGGAGCGCCTTGTCTTGGCAGCAGATGATCCCACCAGGCATTGACCTCAGGAACCTTGGAGAAAAAGCGGTGACCGCCCATATCCATCCGATTGCCCTTATATTCCACAGTCCGGGAAATGCCGCCGAATTTAGAGGACTCCTCGAAAACGACAACTTCATACCCGCCTGCCTGCAGCAGCTCATAGGCAGCAGTCAGTCCTGCAGGACCCGCACCGATGATCAATACCTTCTTCATGAAACAACTCCTTGTGATGTCATAATCATGTCCTGTACACTTCTGTACACACTTATCTAATACTAGCATAACGTGAAAGGGGTGTACATCGACATTTTCCCGGCAGTGGGGTAAACTTTATCTTGTTGCTGCGGCACAGTACCCCTGTCGCCGCCGGTCCTATTTTCCTGCAGAAACAGCTTTATGAGTGCACTGATCAAGTTCGCAATTTTCATCCTGGCTGCAGCAGTCCTGCCGATTCTGACGGGGCTGCTGCCGGCATGTCTGCTCCCTTCCGTCAAGCGCAAGCTTCCGCTGGTTGTCCTGTCGGGTTACCTGACGACCTTTGCCCTCTTTGAGATCATCGGAATTCCGATTCTGATCTGGACGCCGATGGGGGATTTTAATCTCCTGGTAAAGGTGTTCCTGGCAGTGGATTCCCTGTGGATTCTGGCAGGAATTCTGACAGCGGTTCGGCGCGGGGGCGTACGGCTTCCGAAGGTGAGAGAATGGAAGAAGGACCCGGACGCAGCCTTTCTGTGGCTGGTTTTCCTGGCCCTTCTGGCCGGAGAGCTGTACATGGCGTACACGAGAGCCTCCTATGACGGCGATGATGCCTATTATGTGGCGCAGTCTCTTCAGACGTGGCAGACGGGCACGATGTATTACTATGTTCCTTACACGGGGGTGACAACGTCTCTGGACGGCCGTCATGCGCTGGCGCTGATGCCGATGTGGATTGCCTTTGTGGCGAAGCTGTGCGGAACGCATCCGACGATTGTGACGCACAGCATGCTGCCCCTGGTTCTGATCCCGGTGGTGGACACCGTGTTCTATCAGCTGTTCCGGGAATTGTCCCGGGGCAAGAAAAGAGTACAGCGCGTGCAGTTCATGCCGGCAGCGATGGTATGTCTGGCAGTTCTGCAGATTTTCGGCAATACGTCGATCTATACGGCAGAGACATTTCTGCTCATGCGCACCTGGCAGGGAAAGTCGATTTACGTGAATTTCATGCTGCCGCTTTTGTTCGTTCTGCTGCTGCGCAAGCTGCGGCTGGATGAGGATGAGAACGGGTGGTGCCGACTGATGATGGTGATGCTGACCGCGGGAGCCGGCTTCTGCACATCACTTGCACCGATCATGATCTCCTTCGGACTGGTTCTGGGGACACTCCTCATTCGAATTTTCAAAAAGAGAAAGGGAATTCTGCTGGAGGCCGTCCTGTGCTGTATTCCGGCGGCGGTGTACATGATTTTTCTGGTGCGGATGATCTATCCTTCTGTGGCGCCGTTTCTGAAAGGAGGTCGTCTGCCGTGAGCGGAATCTTTCAGGTTGTCAATGAGTTTGAAGGCGGGAAGCTGCTGCTCCTCCTGTATCTGATCAGTCTGGGATATCTCCTGCTGAAGGAGCGGGATAAAAACCGGCGGATCCTGCTGTGTTATTTCCCGCTGATCTGTCTGATCGTGTTCTTTTGTCCTCCTGTGTATAAGGTATACGGCAAGATTGAGAGCATTCGGACCTATTACCGTCTGCTGTGGCTGCTGCCGATGTCCGTCACGACGATTTATACCGGACTGAAGATCATGGCCGGCAATATTCAGATGGGCATGGTTGTGATGTGCGGACTCTTTGTCCTGAGCGGCAGCTTTGTCTATGAGAATGAGAACATTCTGAAGGCGGAGAATCGTCTTCATCTGCCGCAGATGATTCTTGACATCTCGGATTATCTGATGAATGAAACCAATGGAGAGGAGACGATGGCGGCGATGCCGGAGGAACTGGTGCAGTTCGTGCGGCAGTACAATACGAAGATTCTCATGCCTTACGGGCGCGATATGCAGATGGGCGCGTACTACAATGAGGTATTCGATGCTATGGAGCAGACGGATCCGGTGAATGCGGATAAGCTCTGCGCAGCGCTGGAGGAGTACAACTGCGAATTCCTTGTCATCGAGGACGACAAGGAGATTGACGGGAGTCTGGAGGAAAACGGGCTGGAGCTGCTGGGAGATGTGGATGGATATCATATCTGGCATTGTCCGTATGCCCAGAATTATCGGGATAAGATTGCTGAGTACTACGAGGAGTGAGCAGTCCCCGGAAGGATTCTGAACCGGGGAATGCACTGCCGGAGCGTAGTGTGATTCCGTGCAGGAGCGAAAAAAACGCATAAGCAGTCCCGGGGCATCCTCCGCCGGATGGAACGTGCGTCGGGGATGCTCCCGTGACTCTTAGAGCGGTTTTTTCTGCTCCTGCACGAAAATCGGCCACCCTTTTAGAATTCCTTCTTAGGGCATTTCGCCCCTTCACGGAATCCCTTGGGAAGAACCCTGAAAAGATTCCCGGGCGCACAGTTTCATCCGGCGGAGAGAGCTTCGGGGCCGCACAGGGCCGACCGGCTTGAGGAAAGGCAGATGCATGGGATATATTTATGAGAAAATGTCCTGGAGAGGACAGGAAGCAATTGAAATCACCGGATACGAAGGCAGCCTTTCGGATATGACGATCCCGGATGCGGTGGAGGGACTGCCGGTTCGGAGCATCGCAGCACATGCCTTTTCCGACAGGGATGAGCTGCGCAGCGTGCACCTTGGACGCAATGTAAAGGTTCTGCGCCCCTTTTCCTTTTATAACTGCAAGGGGCTGCAGAGCATGGAACTGTACAATACCGCCGATGATTACTATGACGGGGTGATTCGGCAGTGCCCGGCACTGGAGGAGATTACGGTGCACGTGACAGAAGAGGAGAATTATATCATTCTCCGATCCATGCTGCAGGACGTGGACGGCATGCTGAGCTTTCATCTGATGTACGGGGACGACAGCAGCAAAGAGCTGTATCTGACCTTTCCGGAATATGTGAATGAGGCCAGGGAGGACACCATGGCAAGGGCCATCCATTTCTCCATCGAAGGTGCCGGCATGGCGTACCGGGAGTGCGTGGGAAAACGGCAGCTGGATCTGAGCGGCTATGACAGACTTCTGGAGAGGCTCACGAGGGATGACGATGCGGCAGCAGCGAAAATTGCCTTCGGAAGACTCCTTTACCCGAGCGGTCTGTCGGAGAGTGCAAGGAAGGAATATGAGGATTTTCTAAGAGACAACAGCGGCAGAATTGTGGAACTTCTGATCCAAAAAGATGCAGCTCGGAGCCAGACAGCGCCGCTTCGGCTGATGACAGACCGGAACCTGATAGAC
>CAVAJA010000224.1:0-7959 GCA_963588615.1 Lachnospiraceae bacterium
AATATACGCAATAAACGCCGACGAGTTTCCCATAGAACGCAAGCAGGGAGTCCCTCGCAAATGCAATTCTTCGCCTGCTCTCCAGATATCCCGTCAGCAGCAGGAAAAGCGGCACACAAACCATACAGAACGAATCCATCACCGTCATGAGATACATTCTCATTCCGGCAATCGGAGTCACGTAATATTCCGAATTCAAAAAGAAATGCACCGAAGGAACCAGAACAAAGGCAGCGATCCGGATGACATCCAGGCTGACATCCCTCTCTCTTTCCTTTGCCTGCAGCTGCTCCATTTCCATTCACCTCATAGATTCCAATTCATGCATCTCAATTATTACAGCCATCACGAATCCGCAGTCCTTCGCTGTAAAACAGGAGAGCCATTACACGCTGCGTTCTACCTTCCCCTGAATTGCCTTCCCGTCTGCAATCTCGTATACAACATCGCAGTTCTGAATCGTGGACAGCCTGTGTGCAATGATGATCAAGGTCATCTTGCCGTGCAGCGCATCGATGGATTCCATGACAGCCGCCTCCGTCTCATTGTCCAGCGCAGAGGTCGCCTCGTCCAGTACCAGCACCTCCGGCTCCGCATACAAGGCTCTTGCAATCCCGATTCTCTGCCTCTGTCCTCCGGAGAAACGGATGCCGCGTTCCCCCACTACGGTCTCCACACCTTCCGGCAGCGCATCGATGGTTGCACGAAGCTGCGCACCGTCAATGGCCTTCTGAATCTTCTGCCGATCCACCTGATCCTTCGGAATGCCGAAGGCAATGTTCGCCTCGATGGTATCATCCAGCAGGTAAATATTCTGCGGAACATATCCGATGGTGCGGTGCCAGCCGCCCAAATCACCGGCAATGTCGCACTGATCTGCGTAAATTGCCCCGCCGGTGGGCTGCAGTACGCCAAGAATCAGATCCGCCAGGGTCGTCTTTCCCGCTCCGGACTGGCCGATGAAAGCGACTGAGGTATTCACCGGAATTTCCATATTCAAATGCTCCAGAACCAGTCGATCTGCATTCGGATACCGGAAGGACAGATCCTTCACATGAATTCCGGATTGAATGGGCAGCTTCCCGGACTCCTCCGGAGTCTGTGCCGGGCTTCCCTTCTCATCTGCCTCGATTTCCTTCAGGTGCTCATAGATTGCCGTCACCGCCGGCATCTGGTAGGCAATGGTTCCCATGTATTCGGTAATCCGATTGAAGGACGGCAGCAGGCGATACGCCGCAACCACGAAAATAGAGAGAGTCGGTATGAAGTGATTCAGATTCACTCCCACTGCCACCTTGATGAAGGCAACCCCCAGCATTGCCCCCATGGCGCACGCCTCGATGATCGGCTTGGGAATCGCGATCATTGTGTGGTAGGAATATTCCGAATGAACCCGTCCTGCGTAGGCCCTGTCATACTCACGGAAGAAAAAATCCTCCCGGTTCATGACCTTGACCTCTTTGATTCCGCCAAAGGCCTGCTGGATCCACTTGTTCACCTCTGCTTCGTACTGACGGTTCTTCTCTCCTCTTTTCAGCAGTCTCTTCTTATAAACCTTCTGGAAGATGAGAATCAATAAGCCCAGCAGCAGGCCAACCGCCATCGTGATCGATTTATCCTTGATGAAAAGATATACAATCAGCGCACAGACCACCAGACCCTCTGTTGTCAGCTGCACTGCGGCCTGAATCACACCGAAAAAATCCGCCGTGTCCTGATTGATGTTGCGCAGCAGCTCTGCAGAGCTCTTCTCGATGAAGTACGAATACGGTCTGGACAGATAGGAATGCATCATCTTCGTAGACAGCGACCGCATGTTGGAATAAATGTATCGGTATTGCTGCTGATACATAAAGATCAGATACAGATTCTTCACTACATACACCACGATCAGCAGTCCCATCAGGAACAGGATCAGCTGCGTTGTATTCTGCAGATGAAAGGTATCGTAGATGAACACATAGATACCTCCCTTTTCCAACAATCTGTCCCGATCCATGAGCGCATTGATCAAGGGCTGTATCGTAGATACGCCCAACAGCTCAAAAACCGTGCCGATGACAATCAGCACCAGAAGGCCAACGGTCTCCCACTTCTGCTTGCGGTCAAATATATAATTCAGCTTTTTTAATACGTCCATTCTCTATTCCTGATGATATACAACCATTTTGATTTGATCCAGCGCCGCATGAATCGCCTCACACCCTGTAAGATCAAACTGCTCCATCCAGCCGGAATCCTCAGATGCATGGCTGATGTCTATTATGCTGATAATTCCGCCAATCATTACTGCCGTTGTACATTCCATCCGCAATGACGGAAGCACAAAACAGCAACCTTTGTATTTTCTCACGATTATCGACAATGCACCATATCCCTGCTATACATAAATGCAAAAGACTGCCGTACCGCAGAAATAATGCGTATAGCAGGTTGCTATTCCACCCAATGGGACAAAAAAGCAGAAACTCCCATTTTATATTGCCGCTTCATTTTGCACTCCTGCATTCTCTCTTCGATTTCGCACAATGCACACTACTATGCAGCAAACCAAACAGTAATAGCCTATAAATCTCGGCCGTGCTCCACTTGCATAGATTGTCGGTGAAAATCCCATCATCGCCATAGTTGACAAGCCGCCAAAGAACAATCCCCAACACAGCAGATTAAATTTCTCTGTCAGCAGTGCTGTACTCATTCCCAACAGAACGATCATTCCAACCGCCAGCAATTCTCCGCAGACTGCAGTCTTTGACAGGCCAAAGTCTACGGTATTGACATTTACCAAAGAGAATAACTTTGATAGATACGTGTCACCTTCCTGCAGCCTTCCGCTCTCAGCGTCAAAATAGGCAAGCGCCCAATATGCAGTCGTGGCAAAAACCATCAACTTCTGCACACGACTCCTGCATCCTTTTTTCGATACATACCATAAATTCAACAATGCAATGGCAAGGAACAGTTCCGGAACTTCGTACAATATATTTGAGATTGTATAGTGAATTCCCAATAAAGAATGATCAACCAAAGAAAACATATCAAAATTTGGATACCATTTTATGGTCTCCGCTGTCGTTCTTACCGCATTTCCGGGCAGCATCAGGAAAAAAGCGGTTGCTGCGCATGAAAGAATCGTCATGGCGAAGGCCTGTACATCCAATTTATGTTTCGTCACAGACAAATAGACCAGAATGCATGCCATGATTCCGGACATCAGTGCTCCGCTTTGTTCATACCCTGCAGAAAAAATGCATGCAGCAACGGCTGCTGCCATCTCAATTTTTCGAACATTTCTTCCATTCATTTTCAAAACAAATGGATAAATCGCAACCATCATTGCAGCTGTACCCCACAAATACGAGACATTTGCGCATTTCCAGTAAACTGATCCGCTCAATACAGAGTCCGGAATCAATAAGAAGATACCTCCGTACAGTCCGATCACCGCTGTTCTTTGATCCAATACTCTCTCTACATCCAGATTGCGAATGGTATAGTGCAAAAAAACAATCCACATTCCCGCATCTGCCAGATGAAAGAAAATATCCGGATATTGCATGAGCCATACCAAAATTCCCTGCGGAATGATCCTGCCGCTCCAACTGGTGGCCCAAAAATAGATCCAATTGAATACGGTGCCGTAATTTTGGACTGCATCTTGAAGATAGACATCATCTGCACGATTAACCAGACAACAGTCAAACAAAACCAGGAAGACATATAACGAAACATAGAAAAGAATGATCTTCTCTTTATGCCGAATTGGATGTATGCCGCAATCCTTGCTCATCCCAATGATCCTCACTCAAATTGATACAATATTTCCTCGTGATCCGGAGTTTCCGCAATCATTCCCATGACCGCACCTTCTATGATGTCCATGTCTTTTTCAGGGACCCTCGCGTAAAAGCCGCTGCACCAGTAGTCTACTCCATCATTTATTTTGCTGTTAACATCCTTGCGGTACTCTAAATGTGTAGGGAGTTCGTACACCACATCGTCCTTTACATAACACAAGTGATTATTATTATAGACGTTGCTGAACCACTGCATTAGCCCTGCATTGAATACGTCATAGGTTGCACCGGTTCTGATGAACCATCCGCTGATTCGATAATCTCCGGAGGAACTGATTCCTTCTTCTTCGATTTCATATTGAATCTCACTGACATCCCCGACCGTGAATTCATTCACGGAGCGAATGATCGTATGGTTGTTCTCTCTATGGTAAAGTGCAAACAAAACCAGCATTGCCAGAACAGCCATAGCAGTCATGGACAGCACGAGAAAATTATGGAATTTTACAATGCGCAGATCAGTCTCCGAGGTCTGTCCAATCTGTTTCATCAATGCCCTCTGCCTTTCTTTCTGAAAATATGTTCCGATATTTTCTCTCATGCCATGCGTTTCCTCACATAATAGCATGGAACACATACAAAACAAGCGGACTCAGTCCGATCCCCAACACAATGACCGCTCTCAATGGCAAAAGCCAATAATCGTTACCACGACCTATCTGCAAAACAGGCAATTCTCGCTTCCACAGTGGAAAGTTCAGAAGTGAAAATATTAAAATGCAAGCTCCGTAAACGGATAATCCAATCCCAGCAGCATACTCCTGCAGTCTCGGATCTTGAATATAGCGTGACAACACTGTTATCACACTGTAATCTTCCTGCGCTACACCTGCAGGTAATATGTCCTTCCAGAATGACAAATTGAGAATATTGCTCTTGAAACACCAGGTATAAGTAAATATCTGCGCCCAGGCCATGGCTGCCGTACCCACCAGTTCTAACAAAAGGTTGATGTAACGATGTCTCTCATCCATCAGAATCAGCAGTACCATAAAAGGAACCATCAATATCAGCCAGTACGGGTGTGAATAACCAAAAGTGAACTGAATAGTATAGGCTGCGTAACACACATAAATCGGAATACGATAATTATTTTTTTCTTGAACCGGATAGCAATAACATAAAATCAGAAACACCACCCATGCGAAAATATAAATATATAACGTACCAAATCCAATACTTCCTGTCACAAACATTGCATCGTAGATTGGCTTAGCTATATTTGTCCCGGAACTACTGCCAGAAAACGTACATCCTTCTACTAATTCTGCTCGCCCATATGGAACTGCTATCCAAAAAAACAAAATCGGCAGCACCACCAACACACCTTGTAATAAAATCCGATGAATTCGCTTTTCTTTAAGCAATACCAGAGGTATATAGATCAAAATTGAGAAATACTTCAGCGGGGCTGAAATGGCAAACCAGAAGGTAAATTGCTTCATATTTCCACTCAAATATGCCTTCAATCCCACCATCATACAGACCATCGTTACGATGTCATATTGTCCTAATACCACCAGACCGGTCATAAAAAAAGCTGATGTCAGGAACAACCAACATCCTTCTTCAGCCAACCCATGCCCAGAAATCTCCCTAATTTCATGGTTTTCCGCATTACCGTTTCCTTTCTCAATTTTCGCAACTTCTTCAATTAATTTTTGAAATGCCTTCAGAAATAACAACAAAAAAAACAACAGCATTGACTTCATCCACATAAGGCATGGTGTGGAATGATAAATATCAATACCGCTCACCCTTTCCACTATCCACAGTGGAAAATTCCAAATAGCAAAAATGATATACATTGGAAAATCATATAATGGTACATACTGAGTGTTTCCGATAAGAAAAACCTGTGAATAAAACTCTCGGATTTTCCCTTCGAACAGGATATCCCAGAATCTGACACCCTCCAGTCCAGTCTCATAGAAATCGGCATAGTAACAGCTGTAAAAAATAATCAATGCAACTATGACATACAAAATCTTATTCCCAGTCTTGCGTCTTATAGAATTTTTCATAAAAATCCTCTCCCACTGTGTCATCTCACCCATTAACTTCGTTATAGCAGGGTATAATGATATACAGCCTTGGCTTTTTTATTTGAGATATTCATCATACTTTATCTTAAAATATTATGTGTACCAATTCAATTTTCCGCCGCTTTACATATTCGAGTTGAAAACAATTCGTCCATTCCAGGATAATATTCGTCGTAATAATCAGCTAAATACTGGTAATCAGATGTCTCAAAATCACTTACCTTTTCATAAATATATGCAGTTACATCGTTATCCAGCAAATAACTTTGGTTCATTTTATTAAAGTGTCTCCCCACCGGCGATTCTGGATTTTGAATTTCTTCACACAGGAACCGCACAACCTCCTGTGTACCCTCTGCTAAATGAAGTTGAACCGGATCCGTAACAACTACATAATCAGCATTAAGAAAATCAGTGTTAAATCCGTCTCGCAAATCTACATCTGCGGTCCAGTACATATTGTGTAGTGCTCCGCTGTTATATGGTTTGTCAAGCGATTCCATAATACTGGCATTTAAAACACTTCCACTCGCGCAAATATAAACGTGTTTTTCAGTACCATCTGTTAAATCATTGAGAAAATCAGCCATACTATGAAGTTCTTCTATATCACTTCTTTGCATTGGATAATACTTTTGCGAATAAAGAGATGAGATACAAGCAACATACGGTCGTATCGCAGGAAAAAAGCAATTCATAGCTCCAACGCATAAAACCAACGCCGCAACAATCCCCGCAACAAATTTACATTTTGAAGAATGAATCAAATCAATAATCTGATACACTCCCAAAAACATAAGAATAAATACTTCACCGGCTATTGTATAAATGATACTGTCAATAGTTCTTCGCAAATTCTATTCCTAGATGAACCGCCCCTGTCGAATACCTGGCTATGTATTGTCATCGAAATACTCAGCATCTGGACTGTCAGTGGTAAATGATCAGTCAGTGATATTATGCAGCGGGCGGTGTGTGCTCAGAATTCCTTGTAGAATTAAGTTAGCCCTCTTATGAAGCTATGAAATTCTCCTCCTCGGAGATTATCATTGATTTAAGATGATCCATGTCGAGATACCGCTTGATTCCCCATTCGCTGGAGGCAACATATCTCAATCGTGCACAGACCAGCATTAATGCTGACTGTCCATCAGGAAATGTTCCAACCACATTGGTACGTCTTTTGATTTCTTTATTCAGACGTTCCAGCGTGTTATTCGTACGAATTCTGGTCCAGTGTTCCGTTGGAAAGTTCATATATGTCAGAGTTTCGTCGATGCTCTCATTCACCTTCTGTGCTGCTTTACTCAGTTTCATGGTTTGAAGTTTCTGGACGACAGCCGAAGCTTTTTCAAGTGCGGCACTCTTATCTTCCTGGGCATGAATGGCCTTGAGCATCTTGGCAACTTCTTTTACCTTGTGTCTTGGAACTACGGTAAATACATTTCTGTAAAAGTGGACGACGCAGCGCTGATATTTTGCATCCGGAAACACTTCTCCTATTCTTTCCACCATGCCAAGAGCTTTGTCCCCGATGATCAGCTTTACTCCGGATAAACCACGTGATTTAAGCCAGACGAAGAAGTTCTTCCGGCTTTCGGCATCTTCCTTAAGGCCTTCACAGGCACCGAGAATTTCGCGATAGCCATCATTGTTTACCCCAATAGCGATCAGCACGGAGCAATTTTCAAACTCTCCGCCCCAACACCTTTTCAGATAGATTCCATCAACAAAAACGTATGGATATTTTTCTGTAAGGGGACGGTTGCGCCATTTTTCAATATGCTCGTATGCCTTCTGATTGAGGTTGCTGATGGTTCCTGATGAGACTTTCGTTCCCCACAGTGCTTCAGAAATATCCTCAACACGGCGAACCGAAACTCCAGCAAGATACATCTCAATCAACGCTTCTTCTACGGAGGTTTCACGTCGTTTGTATCGTTCGATAATCGAAGTCTCAAAGGTAAGACCCTTGAGTTTGGCATCTTCAGGTTTGCTTCACCGTAAACGTCAAATCATGCGCCCTGGTGTAGAAAAACGCCGCTGAGTTTTCGTCA
>CAVAJA010000225.1:0-11693 GCA_963588615.1 Lachnospiraceae bacterium
GGTAAGGATGTGGCTCTTATAAGCCTTACTGCGAATCAGCTTTCCATTTCCGCTGAGTTTGAAGCGCTTTGCAGCGGATCTGTTGGTTTTCATTCTAGGCATAGTACGTTCCTCCTTCTGATCCGGCATCCGCCGGTCTGTTCTATCCTGATCACAGGCTTTGCCGCGCACACCCGGAAGATGTGCCCTGCAGCTCTGTCATCATCCAACTCGTTTCCACAGGCACATAGGCCGGCCTCTCAGCCCTTCTTCTGTACCAGGAACAGAGACATGGATCTTCCCTCTACCTTCGGTGCCTTGTCAACCACGGCAATATCTACCAGTGCATTGGCAAAATCCGTAAGAATGTGAACGCTCTCGTTCATGTGTGCCATCTCACGGCCGCGGAAACGAATCGTCACCTTCACGCGGTCGCCGCGCTCCAGAAACTTCCTTGCAGCACCGACCTTCGTATTCAGATCGTTCTGATCGATATTGGGAGACATGCGGATTTCCTTAATCTCCACTACGTGCTGTTTCTTTTTCGCTTCCTTTTCCTTCCGAAGCTTCTCATATTTAAACTTGCCGTAGTCAATAATGCGGCACACCGGCGGCTGTGCTGTTGCAGCAATCAGCACCAGGTCAAGCTCCGCATCGCGAGCCATCCGAAGAGCCTCGTCCGTGGACATCACTCCAAGCTGCTCTCCGTCCGCGCCGATGACACGAACCTCCCGGTCGCGAATCTGCTCATTGATGGGCGCTTCCGGTCTGCGTTGTTGTCTGCGATTGAAGTTATTGTTATTAATTGCTTTTCCCTCCTCTAAGAAAAAGAAAAAACTGACGGCAGCGTCCCCACCATCAGTTCAAAATACACATAAATCCACACGCATCATACGGTCGACAGCGACCGCCTCACTCATTCTGCGCGTTTCTCCGCCCATAGCTTACCAAACATACAGTCTGTACACCTTATGTCCGACATACCCGGAGTACTCTGCCAAGTCACAATCAATGTGACCTCTCAAGATTCTCCCGCACGCCGTCTGCGGATCTGTGTCCTTCATGAACTCTGTCAGCGCCTACCCGGGCCGATCAGGTGAGAGCTTTGCTCTGCTTCTTGTTGTCCGAATCACTCAGACCTTAAAAGATTATCATTTTGCCGTTCCGCTGTCAAGCACCGCTTTGCATCTCTGCTTGACAGCGCAGCTTTTCATTTTGCTCTGCAGAACCTGTCTGTCTCAGCATGTTTCGTTGTACTCGTACCATGCCTGCAGCATCAGGAGATACCAGATCTGAATACGCCAGATTCCCCGCTCCGTGAAATCCGTCCAGATTCTGTGCACCACGTCAGGATTCAGCAGCCCCTGCCGGCGCAGCTTTTCCTCCTCCAGCAGCTCCTCTGCCCAGCCGCGAAGCTGAGGATCCTCACGCAGCCACTTTTGGATCGGGATGGAAAATCCCTTTTTCGGCCGATCCATGATCTCTTTCGGAACATAGCGATACAGAACATCCCGCAGAACCACTTTGCCGGTATCGCCCTCTCTTAGGTATTCCAGCGGCAGCGTCCAGGCGAATTCCACCACATCCCTGTCCAAAAAGGGCACCCTTGTTTCCAGCGATACCGCCATCGCGGTTCGGTCGACCTTCACCAGAATGTCATCCGGATGATACATCCGCATGTCCATCAGCATAATATCATGACAAACCTCTCCGGTCACATCTGTTCCGGTTTCCGTGTACGCATACGGCAGTTCTCCATGATGAAGTGAAATCTGCCGCAGCAGGGGATCTGTCTCGAAAGAAATCCGATACACTTCCTCCGGGCTCTTTGCCTGCAGAATCTGACTCTTGATGCGAATCAGATCCCTGTGCGCCAGCGGACTGCGCCCCAGCATTCCTCCTGCAGCCCTGCGGATCGGATACGGAATGTTCTTTATCTTGCCCCATTTTCTCGCTGTCCCCGGGTAATCATAGTAGCCGCAGAACAGCTCATCCCCCGCGTCGCCCGACAAGGATACCGTTACATGTTCCCGCGTCAGCTTGCTGACCAGATAGGTCGGAATCTGTGAGGAATCCGCAAACGGCTCCGCAAACATCGCAGGCAGGAGCGGTATCACCGCCTTGGCATCCTCCTCCGTGATCATCATCTCCGTGTGCTCTGTCCCCAGATGCTCCGCAATCTGTCTTGCATAGGCCGACTCATTGTACGCAGGATCCTCCATCCCGATGGTGAAGGTTCGAACATTCTGTCCGCCGTTCTCCTGCTGCATCAGCGATACAACCGTGCTGGAGTCGATTCCGGCTGACAGGAATGCCCCCAGCGGTACATCTGCCGTCATCTGATCCTTAATCGATCTTTTCAGAAGCCGCTCCAGCTCATCGGCCGCCTCCCTTCTCGATCCCCGGAAGAGATTTCTCTGCCCGCGAACTGCCGTGTCTGTCATCGACCAGTAGGTGCTCTGTTCCTTTTCTCTTTCCCCAAACGGAAACCGCAGGGTCAGAATGGTTCCCGGCTCCAGCTTCCAGATGTTCTCATAGATGGTATACGGAGCCGGAATAACGCCGTGCTCCAGATACAGATCCAGAACTCCGGTGCAGATAGAATTTGAGAAGCCGCGGATGCTCCGAATGCTGCCAAGATCCGAAGAAAAGGCAAAAACATCGCATTTCTCCGCAGGATTCAGGGTCTTCTCATCATCTTGACCAATTCGGTCATTTTTAAAATCAACAGACTCCGCATCACGAATCCAGCCATAATACAGGGGTTTTTCCCCAACGCGGTCTCTGGCCAGCGTCAGTGTGCGTCTCTCTATGTCGTAGCACGCAACGGCGAACATCCCCTTGCACAGATCCAGTGCCTTTTTCATTCCATAGAACTCGATCGCCTCCTGCAGCACCTCGGTATCGCAGGTACTCCTCAACTCCAGTCGTGTTCCCTTTGTCTGCAGATCCTTCTCCAGCTGCCGCCTCACGTCCGCGTAATTATAGATTTCACCGTTATAGACAATGACAGATTTTCCGGAATGTGACAGCATCGGCTGCGCGCCGTTCTCCGAGAGGTCCAGAATAGACAGCCGCTGATGGCCCAGCGTACACAAGCCATCCGGTGATACCCAGGTTCCTCCGCCATCCGGTCCTCGATGCAGCATGCGATTCCGCATCCGCTGCATATTCCCGCGCTGATCCGGACAGCATACAACGTTTCCTTTATTTCTCTTCGCATTGCCGATATTCAAGATTCCCGCAATTCCGCACATAATCTCTTCTCTCTGCAGCTTTCCCGCACACCATCGTGCCAATCAGACTCTTTTGATTCCTTTGACCGCATAATCTGCAAAAAGGGGAGCCCGGCATCTTCTGTCAGGTTCCCCTCTCCCTTTTATAATCTTCTGACGCATCCATGCCGTCCACAGCCGTTCCACCGCAGGACACATTCGTCCCCTTTGGCGTCACCCCTTCACTGCAGAATCATCCGCACAGCCCCATACATTCCGGCATCATTGCCCAGTTGGGCCAGCTTGAACACCGTTGTGCGGCACGCATGGAATGCTGCCGGTGTAAAATATTTCTCCGTGGTCTCCAGAATGATATTGCCTGCTCTGGAAACTCCGCCGCCGATGACAACAGCCTCCGGATCAACAACGGCAGCAATCTGTGCAAGTGCCTCGCCCAGCTTCTTGCCGAACGCGTCCACCATTGCAAGTGCAAACGCATCCCCGTCCTTTGCCGCGTCAAAAATTGCCTTCGCACTCAGGGCATCATCATCCTGCAGAACGGTTTGCTCCTTCGTCTCCGCAAGTGCCTTTCTGGTCACACGGACAATGCCGCTGGCCGATGCGTACTGTTCCAGGCAGCCGTGTTTCCCGCAGTTGCAGGCATCCTTCTCGCGATCGGAGACCTTGATGTGTCCGATCTCGCCGCCGGCACCGTGTGAACCGGGTAAAATCTTTCCGTCCAGAATGATGCCGCCGCCGACGCCGGTTCCCAGCGTCACCATGACGATGCTCTGATAGCCCTGTCCGCCGCCCTTCCACTGTTCGCCAAGAGCCGCCACATTCGCATCATTTCCGACCTTCACCGTCATTCCATCCAAAAGCCCGGACAGGATCTCGCGGACATCCAGCACTCCCCAATGGAGATTCACTGCCTGATTCACAACGCCCGTATTCAGCACCGGTCCCGGAACGCCGATTCCAAGGCCCTCCACGTCTAAGGAAGACATTCCCTTCTCGCTCATCTTAGCCTTCACAGAGGCTGCAATGTCTCCCAGAATGAACCGTCCGTTCTCCTGTGTTCTCGTCGGAATTTCCCAGCTTTCCAGCAGCTGGCCGCTCTGTGCATCGAACAGGCCGTGCTTGATCGTGGTTCCTCCAACATCAATTCCAAATGCATATTTCATCTCAGCCATATATTGCACCCCCGAATCCGATTCCGGCACCAGTGACCGGATACCGAAAACTCACCATTACCAGTATACCCCATCCGCTGTTCATAATACACGGCTGTTATCGCAAAAATCCCCGCAGCAGCTGCTTACCTCTCCTGATAGCGCGCCAGGAACTGTCTGGTTCGTTCCTCCTTCGGATTCCCGAAGAGCTCTGTCGGCGTTCCCTGCTCGGCGATCCGCCCGTCATCCATGAAGATAACATGATCCGACACATCTCTTGCAAACTCCATCTCATGCGTCACAATGATCATCGTTGTATGCTTATCCGCAAGTCCCCGGATTACCTTCAGGACTTCACCGGTCAGCTCCGGATCCAATGCCGATGTCGGTTCGTCAAAACACAGAATATCCGGACGAAGAGCCAGCGCCCTTGCAATTGCCACACGCTGCTGCTGACCGCCGGAGAGCTGATGCGGATAATTGTCCATGCGATTCGACAGCCCCATCTGATCCAGAAGCGCCTCTGCACGGGCTCGGAGCTTTTCTTCCGTCTCCGCCATCTCCTTCTGCTCCTTCGCAAGAAGCTTCGGTGCCAGCATGATATTCTCGATGGCCGTGTACTGTGGGAAAAGGTTAAAGGACTGGAAAACCATGCCAAAGTGCAGCCGCTTCCTGCGGATCTGCTCGTCGCTGGCCTTCTCTCTTCGCTTCGCATCCAGCAGAACCTCTCCTCGCACCTGAATGATCCCCTCATCCGGGGTCTCCAGAAAATTCAGGCAACGCAGCAGTGTTGTCTTTCCGGATCCGGAGGATCCTATGATCGACAATGCCGTCCCTTCCTCCATTGAGAATGAAATGTCTTTCAGCACTTCGACATTCCCAAACTTTTTCTGCAAATTCCGTACTTCCAGAATCGCCATAACCGTTCCTCTCGTTCTGCAGCCGGTCAAAGCCGCGCAAAGCCGCGCAGTATGCGCAGGTTATGCCTGCTCTGCAGGCACTACAACCAATAAAAATCAGCGAAAATAGCTCAGTCTCTTCTCGACCCGATCGAACAAAATCGTCAGAAGACCCGAGAACAGAAGGTAGAACACTCCCGTATAGAACAGCGGCCAGATAATGCCGGCGCTCTTGATGAAGGACTGTCCGTTCCATATGATCTCATACACCGCGATCACACGTGCTAAAGAGGTGTCCTTCACCAATGTGATGATTTCGTTGGCCATCGGAGGAACAATTCTTTTGATGACCTGCAGCAGAACAATCTTGCGGAAAATCTGTCCTTTTGTCAGTCCCAGAACCTGTCCGGCCTCAAACTGCCCCACCGGAATGGATTGAATGCCTCCCCGGTAAATCTCTGAGAAATAGCACGCGTAATTGATCACGAATGCCACCAGCGCCGCGATGAACCGTCCGCTCGTACCGGATCCCCACCAGTTGTTTCCCAGAACAATGCCCGGACCGTAATAAATTACCAGCAGCTGCAGCAAAAGGGGCGTTCCGCGAATGACCCAGATCACAAACTTAATCGGGTACTGCAGGACCTTCACCCTGCTCATGGAACCAAGGCTGATAAACAGACCCAGCGGAAGAGCGAAAACAAGTGTCAGGACGAACAGCTTCAGCGTACCTCCGAACCCTTCCAAAAGTGATAATGTTACTTCCCAAAACATACTGCCCGTCCTCCGATCTCATCTATCAAACGAAAAGCAAGGCCGGATGAAACATCCGGTCTTGCACTCCTTCTCAACATATCCTGCCCGTTCCGTGCACGCAATCCCGCCAAGAACGCCGTATGAGTCAAATCCCCTTTATGCTGCAGTACAGATCCCTGTCAGATAAAGTTTCCTTACTCCTGCGACTGATCCACCAGAGCATCCTGCACGCCGTATTCTTCCGCGATCTGCTGCATGGTGCCGTCTTCATAAAGCTTCTTAAACTCATCATTGATGTAGGAAGCCAGATCCGATCCCTTTCTGCAGCCCACACCATATTCCTCTGTCGTCAGTTCAATCGTATGCGTAAGGTTCGGATAATCTGTTCCCTCGCCGATCATTGCGCCGGCCATCAGAAGGTCGATGATGCTGGCATCCGACGTTCCTGCGGATACCTCCATCAGCGTATCTGCCTGAGAAGTCAGCGCCGTGTAATCAAACTCATTTTCCTTCGCTGCCTCTTCACCTGCAGAGCCTGCCTCAACGGCAAACGCCAGTGTTCCCTTCATGCTCTCTGCATCCGGATACTCATCCGCCTTGTCCGCAGGGAGCACAACCACCTGCGCATTGTTGCAGTAGGCATTGGTGCACTCCATGGAGGAGGTCACCTCATCCGTCAGCGTCATGCCGTTCCACACGACATCAATGCTCTTATTATTCAGCTCCAGGATCTTGTTGTCCCAGTCGATCTCAACGAACTGAACCTCCACGCCCAGATCCTCGGCAACCTTCTTGGCCATATCTGCATCAAATCCGATCCAGTCACCGTTCTCATCCTTATAATCCATCGGCTCGAAATCCGTGATGCCGACAATGAGCGTTCCCTTGTCCTGGATATATGCTACATCGCTGTCCTCTGCGGCATCCGCCGTCTCCCCTGCCGCATCTTCTGTTGTCTCTGCAGCGTCGTCTTCCGCTGCCTCTGCTGCGGTATCCTCCGCAGCATTCTGTGCATCACTGCAGCCTGCCAGCATGCTCATCGCCATCATTGCCGTCAACGTAACAGCCAGTGCCTTCTTTTTCATAATCATTTCCTCCTCGCGCAGAGCGAACATTCTCTGTGTCTTCGTTTTAGCATGCTAGCACTTTACCACAGGAAAGTATCGTGTGCAAGTCTTTCTTAATGAACTTCCTTTTCCCGACCGTTCCTCTCTCCGACACACTTCACCAGATTTTCATGACATGCTGCATCAGCAAACTTACTGCTGTAATTCCGCACCAACAGGACGCGCCGACGGCGATCGGCTTTCCGCCTGTTTTGATGAGCTGGATCACGTTGCTGTTCAGGCCAATCGCAGCCATTGCCATAATAATCATAAATTTGGACAGTTCCTTGAGCGGCTGGAAGACCGCCGTACTCACGCCCAGATGGACACAAATGGTGGTAATGACGGCTGCGATGACAAAGTACAGGATGAACATCGGGAATGCTCTTTTGAAGCTGAAGCCTCTCGTCTGCCTGCCTTCTGCCGCACTCTTTTTCGCCTGGATCAGGGACAAGCCGAGAGTGATCGGAATAATGGCAAGGGTTCTGGTGAGCTTCACCGTTACCGCCTTGTTCAGCGTTTCACTGCCGAGATTCCACATGCTGTCCCAGGTCGAGGCCGCTGCTGTTACCGAGGAGGTGTCATTGATGGCTGTCCCCGTAAAGATGCCGAACGCCTCTCCGCTCGTTGTATCAAATCCGATGGTTTTCCCCAGCATCGGGAAGAAAATGGCAGCCAGCACGTTGAAAAAGAAGATCACCGCAATGGCCTGTGCAATCTCATCGTCGTCCGCATCAATCACCGGTGCCGCTGCAGCAATTGCGGAGCCGCCGCAGATGGACGATCCGACTCCCACCAGCACAGCCGTATTCGCCGGCACCTTCAAAACCTTCTGCAGAATCCATGCGATCACAAGAGACGTCGTGATGGTACAGAGGATGATCGGCAGTGACTGCCTTCCGGTCTGAAAAATAACCCCAAGATTCATTCCGAATCCCAGCAGCACAACAGCTGTCTGCAGGATCACCTTTGACGTCCATTTAATTCCCGCTTCTGCGTTCCCCTTATTATGCCAGACCATTGTCACGATCATTCCCGCGATAATCGCCAGAATCGGCCCGCCTACCACAGGGAACAGCTTCCCCAAAAGCCACGCCGGAATCGCGATGATCAGGCATACCAGAATCCCGCTCCCGTTTTTCTTCATAAAATTCATTTGCTCGTTACCTCACTTTTTGTATTTGTTCAGCACCCGGCGATTTCAACATGAATTGGCCGTTTGCGGACAAATTCCCACTTTTTGTATTCCATTGCCGCTCCGCATTATATCATGTCCCCCCGTCGATTTGTGTTAGTATATGCTAATCAGCGTTTACTTCATCACATTGACTGGCAGGGTACTGACATGGAATATTATCGTTTACAGAATCCCAAAGATTATCAGCTCAACTTTTACCGCAACAACGGCTTCCGGAACATTCTGCAGACGGAATACGAGCAGATCTGGCAAAATGGCTGCGCCGGGTCCATCCACAGCTACGGCATCCTGGATTCCATCCAGGCCGGCATCGGTGACTACACCATTTCCCGCAGCATGTTGGTAGAATTTGATTATGAGACCTCCTATCTTCACTTCGGCATCATCTACGAGGGAATCACTTATTCTCTGGTGGAGGACACCTTGCAGCCCATGGCCGTCCCTTCCGCCTTTCTGGCCATGGAACGGGCCTGCGGCGGAACCAATTGCTGGAAAAAGGGACAGAAATTCCGCGGTGTCGAGATCTCCATTGAAACCCGTTATCTGCAGAATGTGCTGCTCCCTTTTCTGGGCTGCAGGGCCGATGCTCTGGATTTTCTCCGTGAAAATGTCCGCTACACCGATCTCTCGAAAGAGCTTCGGGATCTTCTCCTCAAGGCAGAAGATCTTCTGAACCGCCGAAAGCTCACCATGGGACTTCTGAATTCGATTTGCCTTGAGTTCATCAGTTATCTCTTCGATGATGAAATCAGAGACAACCTCCTGCGACAAAAAAAGAACGTACCGCAGTACGTTCAGATCGGTGGCCGCCGTATTCGAATGTCACAGGAGGATTTTGACAAGGTCGCTCAGGCACATGACATGATCGCAAGGGATGCCACCTCCTTCTGCACGATATACGATCTCAGCAAATCGCTTAACATCAGCGAGCAGAAGCTCAAGGCCGGCTTCTCCGAGCTCTATCAGCAGACCATCTGGAACTATGCCAACAACATCCGCATGAACCTTGCGGTGTCTCTGCTCGCGCAGACAGAACTGAGCATCGCAGAGATCTCTTTCCGCATCGGCTACCAGAACAGCACCTCCTTTACCAACATGTTCAAAAACTGGTGCGGCCTCTCACCCAGCCAATTTCGCCGGCAGGTCTGCCGATGAGAGCGGCTGTATATCCGTTCCATCCCCGCTGCATTCCAGCATGCACGGCCGGACTTTCCCCCATTCCTGTCGATCATCCGCCGGCAGCCTGTGTCCTTCCGATCGGGATAATCATCGGCGACTTCGACATCGGATCCTCCATCACCTCACAGGTAAGGCCATAGATTTCCTTCATCAATTCAGGCGTAATCACCTCCTTTGGTGTACCCTGTGCGGCCAGCCGTCCCTTCCCCATTGCAAAAATATGATCCGCATATCGAGCCGACAGATTGATGTCATGCAGAATCATGACAATTGTCGTCCCTTTCCTGCGATTCAGCTCCGTCAGCAGATCCAGAATTTCCACCTGATAGGCAATGTCCAGGAAGGTGGTCGGTTCATCCAGCAGCAGGACATCTGTCTGCTGCGCCAGAGCAAGCGCAATCCAGACTCTCTGCCGCTGTCCGCCCGACAGCTCATCCACGTATCGATCTGCCAGCTCTGTGATTCCCATGATCTCCATGGCCTCTTCCACAGCCTCAAAATCCGCCTTCGACATTCCTTTCATGAATTGACGATACGGGAATCTCCCTCGGGCGATCAAATCTGTCACGCAGATTCCTTCCGGAACAACCGGTGACTGCGGCAGAAGACCCATCGTGCGTGCGAGCTCTTTGGACGGAATGGTCGTAACACTGCGGCCATCCAGAACAATCTGTCCTCCCATTGGCTTCAGCAGCCGAGAGAAGGTCTTCAGAAGTGTTGACTTTCCGCAGCCGTTCGCTCCCAGAATCACGCTGATCTTATGCTGCGGAATGGTCACATCGATTCCGGAAATGATTGCCTTTTGATTGTATCCGGCCTCCAGCTGCTCCGCAGACAGCGTGTGATCCTGATGTGCTGCTTTTCTGTTCTGTTCCTTATCCTGTTCCATAAATACGATTCCTTTGCTTCTCACGCATTGCCTCCCCTCTGATTCATTTTCAGCAGGAGGAGAATCAGATACGGGGCTCCCAGAATTCCGGTGATCACGCCCACCGGGTATCGGGACGTGAAGGCATACTGTCCGACCATATCCGAAGCCATGACCAGTACCGCTCCCGTCAGCGCCGCTGCCATCATATTGTTCTGGCCGGATTTCGTAATTTTCGCTGCAATCGGTCCCGCCAGAAAGGCAATTGAGGCAATCGGCCCTGTCACCGCCGTTGCAAAGGCAATCAAAAGAATCGCTGCCAGAATCAAAAAGAGTCTGGTTCTCCGAAGTCTGACTCCCAGAACAACGGAGTAAGCCTCCCCCAGCTGCAGAATCTCCAGATGCCGATTCAATGCCAGAATTGCTCCTGCTCCCAGCACCACAGCCGCTGCCAGCCTCGGAACCTCATCCATCGAGACATTGTTCAGGCTTCCGCTCAGCCAGCGAAGCGCACTGGCCACATCATATTCTGATGCCTTCAGCAGCATCCAGGAAATCAAGGCATTCAGAAAGGCCTGCATTCCGATTCCGGTCAGGATCAGTCGGCTGTTCGAAAAGCCGTTCCCGCAGGAAGCGGCATATATGAACGCCGACACAGCTAGTCCGGACACGACTGCCATCACAGATACAATATTGCCGTTCAGCTTCAGCACGAGAATTCCGAATACTGCCGCCACACTGGCACCGGAGGTCACTCCGATGATGTCCGGACTCGCCAATGGATTCCCCAGCATTTTCTGGAAGGTATTCCCTGCCAGCCCAAAGGCCATCCCGCACAGAATGGCACAGAGCATCCGCGGCAAGCGAAGCGTTTTGATTGTGAAAGCAGCCCCCTTCGATTCGCTGCTAAAAAGCGTATTCAGAATCTCCTTCGGTGTGTAAATGGTATTCCCGTAAATCATCATAAAACATGCCAGCGCCAGCACACATACCGCCAGCAGCAGCACAATGTGCCGATATCGTCTCTGCCTTTGCTGATATCCCGCTTTCACGGAAACGGATTTTATCGGCGTCATATCGTATGTACCTTGACCTTTCGAATGATGAAAATAAAGATCGGTCCGCCCAGAATTGCCGTTATAATTCCGGATTCCAGCTCTCCCGGCCGTCCCAGAATTCTTCCCAGCACGTCCGACAACAGCAGCACCGAAGCACCGCAGAGTGCACAGGCCGGCAGGAGCTTCCCGTGATCCGGCCCCAGCAGCATCCGCATCATATGCGGCACCATGAGGCCAAGGAAACTGATTGGTCCGGCAAGTGC
>CAVAJA010000226.1:0-5631 GCA_963588615.1 Lachnospiraceae bacterium
GGCCGAGGCCATCAAGACCGAGCAGGAAAAGAAATGCGAGGGCTGCTGTTACGCGCAGGGACGTCCCTGTGTTAGTGCTGTCTGCAGCAAGGAGCTGGAGGCCTGGCTGCGAGCCAAGAAAGCTGGTGCAAGTCATGAGTAGACAAGAAGAGATTTTCCGCAGATACGAAAAGCTGGCAAAGGCGGCAAGGAAGAAAACGACGGAGGGAAAGCCGGAAAGCTGTGCACACTGCCCTCATTCCAGTCCGGACTTTAAATATCGTCAGTGTCAGTTTGCAAAATGTCCATATGGGATGAAGGATGATGTGTTCCGTAGGAGACCGCTTAGGCGCGATAAATTCTTCGGTGATGAGGTGGTGAGGATGAATGGATAACTATTTTTATGGTCCGCAGTCGAAACTCTTCTCCTTCTATCGCGTGCCGAAGGTGCTCTTTCAATACGAGCAGTATAAATATCTCTCCGCTGAGGCCAAGATTCTCTATGGTCTGCTCCTGGACCGCATGGATCTGTCCGCAAGGAACGGCTGGGTTGATGCGAGAGGGCGTGTTTATATCATCTTCACGATCGAGGAGGTAATGGCGAAGATGAATTGCGGCAACAAAAAGGCGGTACAGATGCTCTCGGATCTGGAAACCAAGGCAAAACTGATCGAGCGGCAGCGCCAGGGACTGGGGAAACCCAATCTGATCTACGTGCTGAACTTTGTCGATGTGGATAACGCAGCGGGAGGACATTTCCAGAAATGTCAGAATAACACTTCTGGGAGTGTCCAAATGACATTTCAAGAAGTGTCAGAACGACACGGAATCAATACTGATAATAATCATACTGAATATAACGATACAGATCCTATCTTATCCGGATGTTTGTCTGAAGGTCTGTCAGGAAGTTTATCGGAAAGTCTGATTGGAAGGGGATCTGAATGTTTATCCGAAAATTTAGCTGCAGGTCCCAGATATGAGATGGGATACGGAAGCGATGAGATACGTACCCGTGCCAAGTATGAGCGGTATTTCAGAGAAGCCCTCAGTATTGATCTGCTGCTGCAGGACAGAGCCTTTGCGAAGGAAAGCATTCTCGGCATTCTGGACCTTTTGGTGGATGTGTGCTGTTCGAAACGAAAAATGATTCGCATTGCCGGGGATGATAAACCGCTGGAGGTTGTGAAAAGCCAGTTCATGAAGCTGGATGCAGATCATGTCCGCTATGTACTGGGATGTATGAAGGAGAACACGACCGATGTGCGGAATATCCGGCAGTATCTGCTCACGGCGCTCTACAACGCGCCGGCTACGATTGATGCCTATTATCAGGCAAAGGTCAATTACGATCTGTGCGGCGGCGCCGCAAAGAATGCGAACGCCGGATATAAGGATCGTTCTTTTGCACTCGATGACTGCATTTAATGAATGTATTCAATGACAACGGACGGGAGGTGATCTTTCCATGTCGAAGGCCACAGTGATGGCTGTTGTAAACCAAAAGGGTGGGACCGGCAAGACCAGCACCTGCGAAAACTTAGGAATCGGCCTTGCCAATGAAGGCAAAAAGGTGCTCCTGGTGGATACCGATCCGCAGGGATCGCTCACCATTGCTCTCGGAAATCCCAGACCGGACGATCTGCCGGTTACGCTCACCGACCTGATGGCGAAGGTTATGCAGGATGAGCCGCTCCTACCCAGGGAGGGAATCCTGACACATGAAGAGGGCGTGGATCTCGTTCCTGCGAACATCACGCTGTCTGGGATGGAGGTCTCACTGGTAAATGCAATGAGCCGGGAGACGGTCCTCAAGCAGTATCTGGAAACGGTGAAGGGGCAGTATGACTACATTCTGTTGGATTGTATGCCATCCCTTGGCATGCTGACAGTCAATGCACTCGCCGCATCTGACCAGATACTGATCCCGGTGCAGGCCAATTATCTGTCTGCCAAAGGTTTGGAGCAGCTGCTGCAGACGGTCAATAAGGTCAAGCGGCAGATCAATCCAAAGCTGAAGATCGAGGGGATTCTCCTTACCATGGTGGATTCCCGAACCAACTTCTCAAAGGAGATCAGCAGCCTGATCCGTGAGACCTACGGCAGCAAGCTGAAGGTATACACGGCGGATATTCCGCGATCCGTCCGGGCCGCTGAGATCAGCGCAGAGGGCGTGAGTATTTTCAAGCACGATCCAGGAGGCAAGGTCGCCGATGCCTACCGGAGTCTGACAAAGGAGGTGGTGACGAATGCCGAAAAGAGGCGGAAACATCAGCTTAACCAGCTACGATGATATCTTTGAAACAGACGAGAGCCGTGCGGAGAGTCAGCTGGAACGTGTGCAGCAGATCAGCATCAGCGAGCTGGTGCCGTTTAAGGAGCATCCCTTCAAGGTGGTAGATGATGAAGCAATGCTCAGAACGACAGAGAGCATTGCGCAGTACGGAGTATTGACGCCTCTGATTGCCAGACCGCTGGAGGAAGGAGGATATGAGATTATCTCCGGGCACCGAAGGGCGCACGCCGCCGAGATGGCAGGACTTACGGAGGTTCCGGTGTTGGTCAGAGATATGGACAACGATGCAGCAACCGTTCTGATGGTGGATTCCAATCTGCAGAGGGAAAACATCCTGCCGAGCGAGAGGGCCTTTGCGTACAAGATGAAGCTGGAGGCGATGAAGCATCAGGGGGAAAGATCGGATTTAACTTCTCGCCAAGTTGGCGAGAAGTCACAGACCTCAGTTGGGACAATGTCTACAGAGATTGGTGAAAGCGAACGTCAGATTCAGCGTTTCATCCGTCTCACCAACCTAATCCCGGATCTGCTTGAAATGGTCGATCAGAAGCAGATATCCTTCAATCCCGCCGTTGAGCTGTCCTATCTCGCGCCCAAGGAGCAGGAAATCTTCCTGCAGGCCATGGAGGAAGTACAGGCAGCGCCTTCCCTTTCACAGGCGCAGCGTTTGAAAAAGCTGGCGCAGGAAGGTGGATTCACTATGAATTATTCCAAGACTAGGCCAATCTATGAGGACTACCGCAAAGCAGGCTACAGCAAAAAGTTCCTGGAGGCCCATCGTGAGGAAATCACACTGCACAGCGCAACATCGCTTCTCTCTATGACGCAGAGCACAAAGAGGAAAAGCTCTCAGCGTTCCAAAGGAACGCGCAGCCATCACAAAGTGATGATCGATAAGGGCTTGGGAATATCCCAACAAGCACGGTATCCCGGAACGGGATACCGTCGTTTCCGCCAGACTTGGCCAAAGAAACATTGCTTGCCAAATAGTGAGGTGCGCAGAATTCTGTGCACCTTGGCAAATCAACCTCCCAGTCAACCATGCGTTGATTGATGAATTACCTGGCGGCACGTAAACTGTAATTGTTTCGAAACAAAAAACAATTCGGGAGGATATAGATAGATGAGCGCCATTACATTGGGAATGGAAATTCGAAGAGCCAGGATGGCTAAAGGAATGACGCAGGATGATCTTGGAAATCAGCTTCATGTTACAAAGCAGGCAATTTCAAAATGGGAACAGGGGATTAATTACCCGGATCGCGGAGTGCTTCCGGAATTGATCAGGATTCTGGATATTGATAAACAGCGGCTGTTTTCATCAGAGACAGGGAAGGCGGGGAAAGGAATGTTTAGCGTAAACACAATTGGAATAAATTATTTTTACAATACTTTATACCCGGTGGAAGAAGCTGATTTTCTGGAAGTTGCATTGGTGGTTAATGAGTTCGATGGGGCCTATGTATGTGGAGGGGAATATTCGGAAGGTGTTAACCACTGGGATTCAGAGAACAAAGAATTTGCAGAAGAATTGTCTTCTTGTTTCGGAGATGAGGATGAAAAGACACGACGACGCGCAGATATAGGCATTGTTGCACGAGATGCAGGAAGAATTATTCGGAAGGTGGTCGTCAAAGAGACAAGAGATGCCGAAGGAAATATATATGAAGAATTAAGAGATAATTCTCTCGTGACGGAATTCGTTTTGGCACTTACTCAGCTTGAAGAGCTATTGCTGAGACAATGAGACAAAAATAACAGGCTACCTGCCGGGAATGACGAGACAAAGGATGGGATTATGAAAAAGTGTATGTGGGGAGTTGTGCTGTTGCTGTCACTCATTGTAGGGATGAATCTTTTCGGAATATCAGCAGAGGCAAAATACCGAAGAATCTGTAAATATCCTTATGAGACTTGTCGCCGTGAGTGCTATCACGATTATTCGTATTGCTATTCCCATCGTTGCGGACATTCTTCCTGTGGCAATGCACGTCTTCGGCTTGGAGAATACTGTTCCAAACATACCTGTAAGGAAGAAGGATGCTATGAAGAAAAGTCGGGAGAGCATGACTATTGCAGTGAGCATCTGCCGAAAAAGTCTGCAGACCTCTGTGTGGTCTATGACTGCAATCGTAAGCATCTTTCCAACAGCAAGCTGTGCAGCGTTCATGAGTGTAAGGTGAGCGGGTGTCACTCCTATGTGGTTGGAAACGGACTGTGCTATAAGCACAAATATCATTCATCCGGCAATTCCTCGAGCAAGAAGAAAACCGCAGGCTACGACTCCTTCTACGAGGACGATTTCGAATCCTTCTATGATGAGAACAAGGAATACTACGACGATGAAGACGATGCCTATGAAGCATGGGAAGAGATCTATGGTGATTGAGAGAGATTCTTCATAACTTGCCTACAGAGATGACGAATCATTTTCTCGACAAAACGATCACGAAAACAGATGCATAAAAAGAAAAACATTCACAAATAAAGAAAAATGTAGCACAACTCTGCACGATACCATATACTGAAATTGTTCATTTGGGTGAATGGGAATGTGACAGAGGTTGAGGATCATGCAGGTTAGCTATAAGAAGCTTTGGGTACTGTGTGCAGAGAGGGAAATGACGCCGGCACAATTGCGCAAGCAGGCGGGACTGGCGTCGGCTACATTTACAAAGCTGCGTAAAAATCAGGAAGTAAACTTATCAGTACTTCTGCGAATTGCAGAAATTCTGCAATGTGATGCAGGAGACATGATGACCTTTTTGCCTGGAGAACCTGAGACCCAGGACATAGGTGTAGAGGATGTCTGGTAAAGCGCAGCCCTTGTGGGATCAATATGAAACGGCATTGCTGATAGATGCGTGTTGGCGAATAGAAACAGGGGAGATCGCAAGGACGGATGCAGTAAGGCTGCTGTCAGGTGAGCTGCGAAAAAGAGCATTAGATCACGGCTTGGAAATTGATGAAATATATCGCAATGAAAATGGCATTTCCGGGCAGCTTGGTAAAGTTCAGAGGCTAATGCGACATGTTCCGGGAGCGGAGCAGCATAACACCAAAATATTTGTTTACATGGTGAATATGTTTCATAACGACAGACAGCATTACGAGAAAATCTTGGCAGAGGCAAAGGGGGAAGAGTCGGTGAAAACCAACCAGGAAAAATTTATGGAATGGCTATCTGGTCGAGTGTCTTCCACTCTGCTGTCAGATTATTATTTGGCACTGTCAGATGTTGAGAGAATTGCGCAGGAGCGGGGAATCATTTCTGGTTCCATGTATGACATTACGGAGGCATCCGATGTTGCTCGAATTCAAACGGCCTTGGAATCTCCGCGTGTAAAGGCTGGGCG
>CAVAJA010000227.1:0-8391 GCA_963588615.1 Lachnospiraceae bacterium
CCCTTATGCCGCTTGAATCCGCGGTAATAACTCAAAGCCGTTCGCACAGCAGATCTCCGGGTGCATGGTCTGCAGGGACAGACATCACTGCCGAAGTCTAAGTCTGTGCAGCACAGGATCACCGAAAGCAAGAGCCGATGCGCGGCTGTGTAATTGGATTGTTTGTTTGGATAAGGATGAGTATAGCATGCGCGTTCGGCTGCAAAAATGGTAAAACTGACCAGAAAAAAAGGGGCCGATGCGGAAGCGCAAAAAGGGAAAGAATTGGTGAACAATGAGGGAAATGTGGATAACTTCGCTTTTTTAAACAAAAGAGCGATTTGTTATCCACATTTCATCTTGTGGATTGAATTGTGGATAAAGTGGATAATTTTGTGGATTTTATCGTGAAAGCAGTTCCGGGCCGATGTTTGTTACGTTTCCGGCGCCCATGGTTATCAACAAATCGCCCTTTCGGCAATTTTTCAGGACATAGGTTTCAATTTCTTCAAAACTGCCGCAGTAATGAACATCCTTATGTCCGAGAGCCGCAATTTTATCGGCCAGCGTCTTTGAGCTGATCCCAAGAGTGTCGGTCTCTCTTGCAGCATAGATGTCCGCCAGAATTACGACATCGCTCATGGAAAGAGCATCGGCAAAATCATCCAGAAATGCCTTGGTTCTGGTGTAGGTGTGGGGCTGGAAGATGCACACGACGCGGTCCTTATGCATTCTGGCAGCGGCGGCCAGAGTGGCGCGGATCTCTGTGGGATGGTGGGCATAATCATCTACGATGGTGATGCCGTTGAACTCTCCTTTGTATTCGAAGCGGCGGTCTGTTCCGGTGTAGCCGGAAAGTGCGGCGGCGGTTTCCTGTCTGTCAACCTTCAGAAGATCGGCAACCGCAGCGGCGGCCAGAGAGTTGAACACGTTGTGCTCTCCCGGAACGCGCAGGGAAATGCGCTGCTGTGCAGTGATGCCGGGAAGGCGGCAGCAGCAGGTGTAGGTCGGGTGAGAGAACGCATCGTAGCAGATGTCGGCAGGATAGTAATCACTGCAGCTTTCGTCGCTGCCGCAGGTAATGACGCGGCAGGAGAGTCCCTCTGTCAGTTCCTGATAGTTCGGAATATCACTGTTGATGACAAGAGCTCCGTCTGCAGGAATGAGCTGGGCAAACCTGCGGAAGGAACGCCGGATATCGTCGATATCCTTGAAGAAATCCATGTGGTCGGCATCCACATTCAGAATGACGCCGATCTTCGGATACATGGAAAGAAAGCTGTTGGTATATTCGCAGGCTTCTGCGACAAAATAATCCGAGTGCCCGACACGAACATTGCCGCCGATGGTTCTGAGAATTCCTCCGACGGAGATGGTGGGGTCGTCGTGGGAGTGAAGGAGAATTTCGGAGATCATAGAGGTGGTTGTGGTCTTGCCGTGGGTTCCTGCAACGGCAATCGGACACCCGTAATTGCGCATGATCTCACCGAGGAGCTCCGCCCTTGTCAGGGTCGGAATTCCAAGCTCCTTCGTCCTTTTGTATTCGGGGTTATCGGGGTGAATGGCGGCAGTAAAGACCATAAGGTCGAGGTCCGGAGTGATGTTCTCCGCCTTC
Organism: Lachnospiraceae bacterium; assembly: GCA_963588615.1. Taxonomy (GTDB): domain Bacteria; phylum Bacillota; class Clostridia; order Lachnospirales; family Lachnospiraceae; genus CAG-791. The sequence goes on from CAVAJA010000227.1 coordinate 1,595, forward strand.
TGCCCGATGAGAACGCGGATGCCTCTGGAGGAGAGATCCTCGGTAATGGCAGAGGCAGAGCGATCCGAACCGGAGACCCGAAAGCCGCGGCTGGAAAGAATTTCAGCAAGCCCGCTCATGGAGATGCCGCCGATTCCACAGAAGAAAACGGAGATTGGCTGATTAAAATCAATTTGATACATGGTATTCATTCCTTTCTTAAACAACAATTCAGTATGTGCCGGTTTTTGTGTGAACCGGCTGACCGCAGTCATACGGCTTCGAATCGTCCTCTTCATTATAGAATTGCATGAGATTCATGGCAAATGATTCCGCCGGAGCCGGGCGGATCGAAAACATCCGCAGCCCTTTCCCGCCGTTCGGCAAAGAATCGGCAATCCGTATTTGGCGGCAAAACAGGGCAGGTGGATGCACGATTACAAAAAGAATTCAAAAAGATGAGAGCGAAGATGATAATTTTGGAAAAGACTGCTAAAAAACAGCGATTAAATCGAAGGACAATTAGAAATAAAGCACAAGAAAAGCTGCTTGAATGGGTTTTTCTCGACGATACACTGTGCTATACTATGCGGTGTCGATTATTGTCGGCAAGTTTATTATGCTGAGGTGACCGCAATGATTAAAAAAGAAATGATTGCCATGCTCCTGGCCGGAGGCCGGGGAAGCCGACTTGGAATTCTGACCTCCAAGATGGCGAAGCCTGCAGTTCCTTTCGGAGGGAAATATCGAATCATCGATTTCCCTTTGAGCAACTGTATCAACTCAGGTGTGGATACGGTAGGTGTTCTGACGCAGTACATGCCGCTGAAGCTGAATACGCATATCGGGATCGGAATTCCGTGGGATCTGGATAAGCTGGCCGGCGGAGTATCCGTTCTGCCTCCTTATGAGAAGATTGCGGGAACAGAGTGGTATACCGGAACTGCCAATGCCATTTATCAGAATATGAGCTACATGGAGAATTACCATCCGGATTATGTTCTGATTCTGTCGGGCGATCATATTTATAAGATGGATTATGAGTCCATGCTGGACTTTCACAAAGAGAACAAAGCCGATGTCACCATAGCGGTGATGCCTGTCCCCATGGAGGAGGCAAAGCGCTTCGGCATTATGGTGACCGATGAAAAGCGCAGGATTACGGATTTTGAGGAAAAGCCGGCGAATCCCCGCAGCAATCTGGCGTCGATGGGAATCTATATTTTCTCCTGGGAAGCCTTCAAGGAGGCACTGGAATCCCAGAAGGATACGCCGGATCTGGATTTCGGAAAACATATCATTCCGTACTGCAAGGACAAAGGGGAGAGGCTGTTTGCGTATGAGTTCAACGGGTACTGGAAGGATGTCGGTACGCTGACATCGTACTGGGAAGCCAATATGCAGCTTATCGATATCATTCCGGAATTCAATCTGTATGAGGAGTACTGGAAGATATACACCAATGTGGAGTCCCTTCCGCCGCAGTATTACGGAGAGAACAGCAGCATCAGCCGGTCGATTGTGGGAGACGGCAGTGAGATTTACGGATGCCTGGAGCAGTCTGTTGTGGGCAGCGATGTGTTCATCGGTGAGGGAGCGCAGGTAAGGAATTCCATCATTATGAACGGTGCCAGAATTGAGGCCGGGTGTGTTCTGGACAAGGTCATCGTGGCAGAGCGTGCCCATGTAGGAGCGAATGTCACCATCGGTGTTGGGGAGGAGATTCCCAATGAGACCGATCCCGGAATTTATTGTCAGGGGCTGACCGTAATTGCAGAGGACGCCGAGGTCCCGGAAGGTGTTGTCATCGGCAGGAATGTCATGATCAACGGCAGGACAACAGCAGAGGATTATCCGGAGGGAAGACTTCCCGGCGGCCGAACTCTGAACAAAGAGGGAGGTGCGGTATGAGAGCAATCGGAATTATTCTGGCAGGCGGGCGATCCGATCGAATGAAGGAGCTGTCGAGAAAACGGGCGGCCTGTGCGATGCCTGTGGCCGGGAACTTTCGCGGCATTGATTTTGCACTTTCGAATATGGAGTATTCGCGGGTGCAGAAGGTGGCGGTTCTGACACAGTACAATTCCAGGAGCCTGAATGAACATTTGAGTTCCTCAAAGTGGTGGGATTTCGGCCGCAAACAGGGCGGGATGTTCCTGTTTACGCCGTCTTTTACCAGCGAGAACGGGAGCTGGTATCGCGGGACGGCGGATGCCATTGCGCAGAACATCGGCTTTTTAAAGAATTCGCATGAGCCGTATGTCATCATCACATCGGGAGACTGTGTCTACAAGATGGATTACAGCGAGGTGCTGGAATATCACGTGGCGAAGCGGGCGGACATCACGGTGGTCTGCAAGGATATGCCGGCGGATGTGAATGTGGAGCGCTACGGCACCATCGGAATGGATGAAGACGGCAGGATTACCGATTTTGTAGAGAAGCCGATTGTGGCGACATCGAACACCATTTCCTGCGGCATTTATGTGATCCGCAGGAGGGCGCTGATCGAATTGCTGGAGAGGAGCACAGAGGAAGGACGATTTGATTTTGTCCAGGATATTCTGATCCGCTACAAGGATGTGAAGAGAATCTACGGGTATAAGTTTGACCGGTATTGGAGCAACCTGGCATCGGTGGACGACTATTTCCGCACAAATATGGATTTCCTCAAGCCGGAGGTTCGGAATTATTTCTTTAAGGAGTATCCGGGAATTCGGACAAAGGTGGAGGATCTGCCGCCGGCTAAATTCAATGTAGGGGTGAACGTAAAGAGAAGCCTCCTGTCCAGCGGGTGCATCGTCAACGGAACGGTGGAGAATTCCGTTCTGTTCCCGAAGGTATACGTGGGCAATCGTTGTGTCATCCGCAACAGCCTGATTCTGAACGATGTCTATATCGGTGATAATGCATACATCGAAAATTGTATCGTGGAGTCGGGCAGCACCATTCAGAACAATGCACAATATAAGGGAGAAGGTGAAATTCGAATCGTAATTGAAGAGAAAGGCGAGAGGTACAACATTTAGAAGGGATCGTTATGAAAATTACGGATGTTAGAGTACGCAGGATTGCTCAGTCAGGCAAAATGAAAGCAATCGTTTCAATTACATTCGACAGCGAATTTGTGGTACATGACATTAAAGTGATTGAAGGCGAGAAGGGATTATTCATTGCAATGCCCAGCCGCAAGATGCCGGGCGGAGAATATCGGGATATCGCTCACCCCATTAATGCGAAGGCACGAATGGAAGTGGAAAGAGCGATTCTTGCAAAATATCGGGAATGTCTGGAGAACGGAGAACTGGAGTTCGAGAATTAGACTTCCGGGAGCCGGAGACGATGGATCGGCGTAAAGTTTCGGTGCTTTTACCGGACTTGTCCGGTGGATCCATGGACGGTGGGTGCATTGAATGAAAGAAGAGGGCAGCAGGATTTTTATTCCTGCCGCCCTCTTGTCGTGTTATCATTTCCTTGCTGTGCGCAAGGAGGGAATACAATGGATCAGGAATGGTATTTAATTGCAGGCCTCGGCAATCCGGGGAAAGAATATGACGGCAGCAGGCACAATGTAGGCTTTGAAGTGGCAGATCGTCTCATCGACCGCTATCACATCGACGGTCCGGTGAGATTCCGGAAGTCCCTGATCGGAAAGGGGCGAATCGGAGAGGCCAGGGTAATCATTATGAAGCCGATGACGTACATGAACCTTTCGGGAGAGGCGGTTCGGGAGGCATTGGATTATTACAAAATCGATGCGGCAACGCATCTGATTGTGATTTCGGACGATATTGACCTTGCGCCGGGACAGCTGCGCCTTCGCCAGAAGGGGAGTGCGGGAGGACACAACGGACTGAAAAATATTATGCAGCATGTGGGCGACGGAAACTTCATGCGGGTTCGGGTCGGCGTCGGCGCCAAGCCCAGCCCGGAATACAATCTGGCAGATCATGTGCTGGGGCATCCGAAGGGCGAGGATAAGGAGAAAATCGACGAGGCGATGGACCGCGCAGCGGAGGCTGTCCGGTGTATTCTGGAGGATGGAATTCAGAAGGCAATGAATCGCTGCAACGGATGAGAAACGACTATGAAATCATTGACATCACCTCTTAAGGAGGCAGAAGAGTATCAAAAACTTCTGGAGGCACTTGCTCTGCCGGAGGCACAGGCTGCTGCCGATGGGTGTGTTCCTTCGCAGGAACTGCATCTGGCATTCGCACTCTCGAAGGAGAGTGCACTCGCATCGTGCGGGCGTTTCCGGCTGTTCATCACCCATTCGGATAAAAAGGCACGGGAGATTCGTGAAGAATTCCTGTTCTATGACCGCAATACCTACAGTTTTCCCGCCAAGGACCTGATTTTCTATCAGGCGGATCTGCGCGGGAAGGAGATTGAAAAGGAACGGATGCTGTGTCTGCGGCGGCTGATTGAAGGGAGACCAACGACCGTGGTCACAACCTTTGCGGCGCTGATGACGCCGCAGGTTCCGATGCATATCCTGAAGGAGCATGTCATTGTCCTGCAGAAGGGACAGACGCAGTCCCTGACAAAGCTGAGCGCTTCCCTGGTGCGCATGGGATATGAGAAAAGCTATCAGATTGAGAAGGCAGGGCAGTTTGCCGTTCGCGGAGACATCCTGGATATCTATGACCTGACTGAGGAGAATCCGTACCGGATCGAGTTTTTCGACGATGAGGTGGATTCCCTCCGAAGCTTTGATCTGGAGAGCCAGCGCTCGATCGAACAGCTGGAGTCGATTCGCGTGTATCCGGCGGCAGAACTGATTCTTTCGGATCAGCGCCTGAATGACGGTGTGGAGAGAATCCGAGGAGAAGAGAAGCTGGTGGAGGAGAAGCTCAGGGGAGAGGGAAGGCAGGAGGCTGCGTCCCGCCTTTCCGGGGATATTGCGGCCCTTTGTGAGGAGGCGCTGGAGTACCGGAGTCTGGACGGATTGGAGGGCTATATCCATTATTTCTATCCTCAGACCGACAGCTTTCTGGAGCTGTTCCCGCGGGATCAGACGCTGGTGTTCCTTGATGAACCGGCACGGATCAAGGAACAGGCAGATGCGGTGGAACTGGAATTCCGCGAGAGCATGATCAGCCGGAGCGAGAAGGGGTATGTTCTGCCGGGACAGATGGAGCTGGTGTCCGGAGCGGAAACCATTCTGGGAAAGCTGCACCGCTATCGGTGTCTGGGGCTGGCCGGACTGGTGACGGGCAGCAGCTTTTATACCCCGGAATGCATGGTCAGTGTTCATGCAAGAAGCGTGGCGGGCTATAACAAGAGCTTTGATACGCTGGTGTCGGAGCTGAAAAAGTACCGACTTCAAAAATATAAGGTCATCATCATCTCGGCTTCCCGAACGAGAGCTAAACGCCTGGCGGCGGATCTTACAGAGAGGGGACTTCCCTCTTTTTACAGCGAGAATCCGGACAGAATTCTGGAAGATGGCGAGATCATGACATATTACGGCAGCATTGCCCATGGATTTGAGTATCCGCAGCTGCATTTTCTGGTCATAGCCGAGACGGATATTTTCGGCGCGGGTCAGAAAAAAAAGAAAAAGAAGCACCGCTATGAGGGGGAAGCTCTTCGGGATTTTGCACAGCTGAAGGTCGGCGATTATGTGGTTCATGAGGATCACGGCATCGGCATTTATCGGGGAGTCGAAAAGATCGAGGTCGACGGCATTGCCAAGGACTACATCAAGATTGAGTACGGAGGAGGCGGAACGCTCTACATTCTGCCGGGAGAGCTCCGGGTTCTGCAGAAATACGCCTCGCAGGAGGCGGCCAAGCCGAAGCTGAATAAGCTGGGAACGCAGGAATGGAGTACCACAAAGAACAAGGTAAAAGGGGCAGTTGCGGAGGTCGCGGAGGATCTGGTGCAGCTCTACGCGAAGAGACAGGCCATGAAGGGCCATGCCTTTGAGAAGGATACGGTGTGGCAGCGGGAGTTTGAGGAGCTGTTTCCCTACGAGGAGACGCAGGACCAGCTGAATGCCATTGCGGATACCAAAAACGACATGGAATCCGACAAAATCATGGATCGCCTGATCTGCGGAGACGTTGGATACGGAAAGACCGAAGTCGCCATTCGGGCCGCCTTCAAGGCAGTGCAGGATGGAATGCAGGTGGCCGTTCTGGTTCCCACCACCATTCTGGCTCAGCAGCACTGCAGTACCTTTGAGAACAGAATGAAGGAATATCCGATCTGTGTGGAGATGCTGTCTCGTTTCCGAACGGCGGCAGAGCAGAAAAAGACGCTGGAAGGTCTGGCGGCAGGACGGGTGGATATTGTAATCGGAACTCACAGACTGTTGTCGAAGGACGTGAAATTTAAGAACCTGGGACTGCTGGTCGTTGATGAAGAGCAGCGGTTCGGCGTTGCGCATAAGGAGAAAATTAAAAAACTCCGGGAAAACGTGGATGTTCTTACCCTCTCGGCGACGCCGATTCCGAGGACGCTCCATATGAGTCTTATCGGAATTCGCGATATGAGCATTCTGGAGGAGGCACCGCAGGATCGTGTCAGCATTCAGACCTATGTTCTGGAGTACAACGATGAGATGGTTCGGGAGGCCGTCCTGCGGGAACTTTCCCGCGGAGGACAGGTCTATTATGTTTACAATCGCGTGAATGACATCGCGGAGGTGACGGGGAGGCTGCAGCAGCAGATTCCGGAGGCGAGAATTGCCTTTGCGCACGGTCAGATGAGCGAGACAGAGCTGGAAAAGATCATGTATGACTTCATCCAGGGAGAGTACAACGATGAGATGGTTCGGGAGGCCGTCCTGCGGGAACTTTCCCGCGGAG
>CAVAJA010000228.1:0-3060 GCA_963588615.1 Lachnospiraceae bacterium
GTACACCGGAATGATGATGCAGACCCTTTTCTCCTGATGCGGCGGAGTAATTTGATTCCCCATCCTGCACACTCCTCACTTTTCAAGCACTTCGTGATATCTCCTGAATAAAGCTTCCAGCTTAACGATGTACGACTCATCCAGTCCATGTTCCTTCAAGCCTTCAAAATCCTCATATGCATGCCGGATTGCTTCCGTAAGCTCCTCACAGTCCGGATAGGAAGCTTCACAGCGTGCAGCCCGATCCGTCAGAACATAGCAGTAATTGTTGCATATCTTCCGATTCAATCCATGCAGCTCCGGGCGGCTCCAAATCAGATGCATTTTTTCACGAAAGGCTTCACAGGCATCCATGTTCCGAGGATGAAACCTGGCCGTGATGCTCTCCGAATTTCTGCGCTCGTAATTCACCAGGGCCATATCAACGTATATGATTTTCCGAGCTGCCAGATAAAACAGGTGCGTTGTGAACTCATCCTCATGCAGCCTGCCCACAGGATACCGGATTTCACCGATCACATCCCTTCGGTACAGCTTATTCCAGGCAACCGGCTTGCAGTATTGCCAGTCCAGATTGCTCTCGATGGCCTCTGCCGGTGTGAACTCCTTTATGAATCCGCTGCAGCTGGTTTCCGCGCGGACCACATCCCCGTAAATGCTGCGATAGCTGCATTCTGCGATTTCCGCATCATGCTCGATGCACAATTTCAGCAGGAGCTCCAACATAACACGATCGTACCAGTCATCCCCATCCAGGAATGCAAGATAGTCCCCCTTCGCGCTCTCGATTCCTTTGTTGCGTGCATCGGACAGACCACCGTTTTGTTTATGGATGACCCGAATTCGATCATCGCCGGCTGCCAGCAAGTCACAAAGCGAACCCGAATGGTCAGTGCTCCCGTCATCCACCAGAATCATCTCCAGATTGGTATGGGTCTGTCTGCAAAGAGACTGCACGCAGCGCGCAAGATAGGTCTCGACATTATATACAGGCACGATGACACTGATTTTTATCCGTTCCTGTTCCCTCTGCACCTTCTTCACCGATTCCTCACCGCTTCTTTTCCAGCCTGCAGATTCTTTCCTCATGCCATTTCTGATTTTCCCACTGATGATTGATGGATTGCTCGTGGCGGTTTACCACCTCTTCGTGACGGTTCACCACTTCCTCATGGCGATTCACCACCTCTTCGTGGCGGTTCACCACTTTCTCATGGCGATTCACCACCTCTTCGTGGCGGTTCACCACTTCCTCATGGCGGTTCACCACCTCTTCATGACGTGCCAGCACGTTCTCACACTCGCTCAAACGCTCCAACACAGCATCCATCCTATTCGTCCCGGCATTGTCATACCTGTCCTTAGGCTCATCCGGCAGCCCGGAAGCCAGATTGAGGAGATAGGACTCCTCCGCAAAATTCCCCAGCAGATTCAGGGCATCACTGACAGCCTGTCTTTCCTGTCGTAAATTCCGATCTGCCGCAATTTTCTCCAGCTCGTCATTAAAATACCGAACCATTGTTTCGATCGTAAAGCCGCTTTGGATCTTCGTTCTGCAGCTCTCCGACAGCTCCTGCCATCGCGCTCCGTCGGAAATCATAGAAAGAATCGCCTCCCCGTAGGCTTTGATTTCCGCTGCCGGGAACACTCTTGTATCGAAATCGTCCTCTTCCTCCTGCATCAGCGGAATCAATTCTCCCACGGACTCATCAATCAGATCCCTTTGTCCTCCGACATCTGCACTGACGACAGGAACACCCATGGACAGCGATTCATAGGCGGTCAACGCCAGGCCCTCCTTCATACTGCAGATCAATGTAACCTTTGCATCTTTGTAGTAAGGCCGAACCTCCTGTCTGCTCCCTGCGAAGAACACCGTATCCCCAAGCCCCATTGCATTGCTCTTGTCCATCAATTCCTCTCGTTGGGGTCCGTCTCCGATGACCACGAAGGCAGCTTCCGGAAGCTGCCTTTGCACATATTGTGCAATCTTCAGCATCAGGAACGGTCTCTTCTGCGGATGCAGCCGGCACAGGAACAACACAACCGGACGATCTTTGCTGATTTTCAATTCCTCATAAAGAAGACCGGAGCGGACTCTGGATGGATTGAATTTCTTCTCATCGATTCCGATATGTACGGTTTCGACTTTCTTGGGATCACAGTGAAAATGCTGCAGCATCACGTCTCTTGTTGCGCTGTTGCATACATAGGTTTTCTCAACGATGCGGTTCATCGCCCCACTGGTTCTGGCATGTCCGCCGTTTCTCCAGTACCACTCCTCCATGTGAACATAGTCCACAATGGCAACATTCGGATGATTTTTGCGGATCCATGGCAGCAGATAATACCCTTCCGTCGAATTGCTCTGGAAAATCAAATCGATCTCACGGCTTCTGATCAAATAATCGATGAATTCTCCGTAATTGACAGGATCCAGAAAATTCGGCAGATTAAAGATATCCGGTGTGATTTTGCGGAATCGCCGGATCCATTCGTTGTCACTTTTCCTGGTGGTTGCAATGGTGATCTCGTATCGATCCTTGTCCAGGCCGCTCAGCAGATCCAGATTAAACTTGTCTGCCCCTCCCATCACCAGCCATGGGAACAGGAACAGAACATGAATTTTTTTATGTTTACTGTAAACACTTCGGTCCCAGTTCGCTGTGTGCAGTTCCTCAAAATGTCTGCAGGAAACACTGGGATAAACGACGGGTTTCTTCGGATTTATGACAAAGCCGGCCAGATCAGAAATGATCTCCTCATTGCGCCTTACCTTTTTATCGTCCCCATGAATGGATGCCATCCGTCCGCTGCTCAAAATTCTGTACCAGTGCAGGTATTCCTCTCGCATCTGCACACAGAATTTTCCGTCTGCAATCAGCTTCAGCCAGAAATGCCAGTCTTCATCAAAGGCCTCTTCCTTTACCGTGTAGCATCCGACACGCACCGCATCCTTTTTGCGGATTAAGGCCGACACCGACAGTGTGTTCGTCTCCTTCATGCCATTGGGATCATAAGGGACGTCCCAGAGGTATTCCTTCTCCCCAAACCCAAGAG
>CAVAJA010000229.1:0-7283 GCA_963588615.1 Lachnospiraceae bacterium
GGACCATGGACGACGAGAGCTTCGCAAAGCTCGGCGTTTCCGAGATGATAAAGCTGGGACTTATCAAGGATGAGAGCGCTGTCCTGGACTATCATGTGGAGCGGGTGAAAAAGGCATATCCGGCTTATTTCGATACCTACGATGAAATGGATACCCTTCGGGAATATCTGGACACCATCCCGAATCTGTTCTGCGTAGGAAGGAACGGTCAGCACCGCTACAACAACATCGACCACTCGATGTGCACCAGCTTCGAGGCGGTAAAGGACATCGTGGCAGGTACAACGGATCGCTCCAACGTATGGAGTGTCAACACAGAAAAGGAATATCACGAGACCACCGAAGAGAATACGGTGGAAGTGGATTAAGGGCTGAAATCTATGAGCATTCGTATCAGCAGTTTTCTGGGCAGGTTTGGCTTTGAGGCAAGGCGGGTCGCACCGAACCTTGCCAGCAGTGCCTACTTAAAGCTTCAATTCATGACAAGGGGAACCATTCAGGATCAGTACATCAAGTGGTTCATGGAGCAGAAGGAGACCCCCAAGCCCCAGATTGTCAACATCGAGACCATCAACCGCTGCAACTCCACCTGTGCTTTCTGCACCGCCAATGTGCACGCGGAGAAGCGTCCCTTCATGAAGATTGAGGAGAATCTGTATCACTCCATTATTGACCAGCTCGCGGACTGGGACTACGAGGGGCATCTGACCCTGTACGGCAACAATGAGCCGCTTCTGGACACGCGGATTGTGGAGCTGCACCGCTATGCCAGGGAGAAGCTCCCGAACAGTTTTATCTTTATGTCCACCAACGGTCTGATTCTGACGCTGGATAAGATCCGGCAGGTGCAGCCCTACATTGATCAGCTGATCATCAACAATTACGCCAATGAATACAAGCTGCATGACAACATTCAGGAGATCTACGATTACGTCAGGGCTCATGAGGACGAGTTCAAGGACATCGAGATTGTGATCCAGATGCGCTATCTGCAGGAGGTTCTGACGAACCGTGCCGGCTCTGCGCCGAATAAGAAAACCGCGCCGAAGGAGTACACGCAGTCATGTCTCCTCCCCTTTACCGATCTGTGGATCACGCCCAACGGTCAGGTGGGAATTTGCTGCTGTGACAATCTGGAGGTCACGAATCTGGGCAATCTGAACACGGAGTCCTTGCGGGATTGCTGGAGCGGCGACAAAATCACCGCGGTGCGCAAGGCGGTGGCCATGGGGCGCAATCACTATCCGTTCTGCAAATCCTGTGATTTCATTGATGCCGGCTTCCGCAACCAGATCAGCAAGAAGATTCTGGCCGGAGACGTGGAAGGTGCCAACCGCACCGGCGGCGAAGAGAAAAATGATAAGAAATCCAGCTGAGAGGCTGTTCCCGGTCCGCATGGGCCGGGATTTTTTCTAGCAGAAGAGCCGGATATCTGCCGCCAGGACCTGTCACGGCTCTTCTGCTCTGACTTCATATACGTAGAGGACATACGGGCTGCTCTCGTCCGTGAAGGTACCGATCAGCTCCAGTCCTGCTTCCTTACTGTTGGTGATGTGAATTCTGGAAAAGATATACCGGCAGTCCAGCTCCTTCAGCGCATCCGAATCCACCGCAATCGTATCCTCCGTGTGCGGATAGTTCCGAACGGCCTCTACAATGGTGAGATTGTCTGCAGAATACAGATAACACCTGGCTCCCCACTCGTCGTAATAGATGCGGGAGCTCTCATTCTGCTCCAGCGCAGGTGCGATGACCTTTCGAAAGCTCTGCTTATACGATTCTGAATAGAAGCCCAGATATCCGTCAATTGTCGCAATCCCGCTGTACTCCAGAACCGCCGGGTGAAAGCCGTAGGCTGCCGCCCATTCTCCCTGATATCCGATGGATTCACAGGCCTTTTCAAAGAGCCTTTCCGAGTAAAACTCCCCGTAGCTTAACGTGTTGTCCGGCTCCTTTCCCAGGAACTGCTTCACCAGAGCCTTCGCCGTGTGCTGCAGATCGTTGTAGGTATTGCCGCAGGCATGAACCGCCAGAAAGGCCGCCAGCATCAGGCCATAGGCAGCGCAGGCGGTGATCCGGCCGCTTTTGCCTCTGCCCTTCTGCAGAGCAGCTCCCGCAGCCTTTGCATCGCCGGATGCCGCCGATGTCTTCTTTGCGGTTCCCTCTGCAGCGTTTCGTTTCCCCCAGCGCAGCAGCCGATACAGCGCCAGATAGAACATTCCGTACCACAGGAACGGATTGAAAAAGGATGTCCGGCTGAACTGAAATCCCTTCAGCTGCGGCACCAGATGTTCCGCCAGATTCCGAAAGCTCTCGCAGTAATACAGTCCGTATACGATGCTGTTGAACAGCAGCAGCGCCGCTGCCATGTTGTAAAGATCCCCCGGTATCCTGCCCGCCTCTTTTCTTCGAACATATCCCGCATTCAGAATCAGCAGATACACGGTGCATACCGGCAGCACCACATAGCGATGTGCACTTTCACAGTGCAGATCCACGCCGTTTACGAGGACCTTCCCGATCCACTGCAGAATCTCTCCTGCAGACAGCGATGTCTGCACCATCGTGTTGCGAATGGATTCCTCATCCGAGAGCAGCATCTGTGCGAACAGCCGATGCTCCCACAGGACATATCCTGCAGACAGCACAAGGACGGCGAGCAGGAGCCGCACCGCCGCACGCTTTTTCTCCGGACGGCCAAATTCTGACTTCACCAGAACCACTCCAAGTGCCAGCACAAGATAGCCGATCAGGAAAATTCCGAAATAAGAGAAATATGACACCCACGGATAAAAAAACAGCGCGGCCAGAACTGCCGCCGCAGATTTTCTGTTCTCTGCGCGAACCAGCCTGAGGATGAGGTATCCCGCCAGCGGAATGGAGGCGAAGGATATGCCGAAGGATGGGAACAGATTCAGGCATCCGTAGGTGAGGCCGGCCAGAACTGCCAGATTCGGATGCGTTTTCCCTTCTGTTCCGAATGCCTCATCCGCTGCAGCCGGTATCCCTCCGGAGTCCTCTGTGCCCCGCCCCCCGCAGGATTCCAGGGCTCCGCGGCGCTGCAGCTCCCCCGCAAGAAGTGCAAAGGACACCGTCCCCAGTGCAACCTTCACCAGATACATCACGACATAGGCAGGAAGGGACGGCAGAAGCTGGTATAAAACCGCCTCCAGGGAACATTCTCCCGGCAGCACATCCCGCGAGATCCCATGCAGAAAGGGGGCACTCGCATTCTGTGACCAGAAGGTCCCCGTGTTCTTCAGCATCTGATACTGCGCCTGAAACAGATCCAGATTGTCGGCAACGGCAATCTGCGCGCGATCTCCCGCCGCAAGGTAGATCAGTCCTGCCGACACAATAAAAAGAGCAGCAAACGAGGCCGCCCAGTGCTGTCTGATTCGTCGGACGGCACATTTCCTGCTGTTCTGCTGCTCTTTTGTGTTCATCACTGCTCCTGACTCTGCCGCATCGCATGCAGATTGATGCGGTCGATCTCGAAATTCCTTCGGTCATTCCGCTCCAGATTCGACAGAATGAGTCCGGAGAACAGGGACTGAATCGCCGCCAGCATGACAAATCCGCACACGATCAGAGTGGGGAATTTGGCCACAAGGCCGGTGCTCATGTAGCCGCCAAGAACCGGGATGAAGAACAGAATGGAGAGCACAGCCAGAATTGCCGCCAGCCCGCCGAAAAATCCCAGCGGCTTGTAATTGCGGTACAGGCGAAAAATAGTCCCCAGAACCCGGAAGCCATCTCCGAAGGTGTTCAGCTTGGACACGCTGCCCTCCGGCCGGTCTCTGTAATCCACGATCACGTTGTCGATCTGCATATTGTTGTAGACGGCATGAATCGTCATCTCCGTCTCGATTTCGAAGCCCTTGGACAGAACCGGGAAGGTCTTTACAAAATCATAGCTGAAGGCCCGGTAGCCGGTCATGATGTCCTTCACCTTGCAGTCAAACAGGCGATTGATGCTCCCGCGGACCAGCGAATTCCCGAAGTTATGAAAAGGACGCTTGTTCTCCGTAAAATAGGTGGAGGACAGCCGATCCCCCACCACCATGTCTGCATTGTGCTCCAGCACCAGACGGACCATTTCCGCTGCACTCTCCATCGGATAGGTGTCATCTCCGTCCGTCATAATATAGCATTCCGCATCAATTTCACGGAACATGCGGCGGATGACATTGCCCTTTCCCTGCATATACTCCCTTCGCACAACAGCTCCGGCCGCTTCTGCAAGCTCCGCCGTGCGGTCTGTGGAATTGTTGTCATAGACGTAGATCACCGCCTCCGGAAGAGCTCTTCTGGCATCCTTCACCACCTTTTCTACGGTTTTCTCCTCGTTGTAGCATGGAATCAAAACTGCAATTTTGTCCATATTTCCTCCTGCGTCTATTCCGTGTTTGATCCCTGATAGCCGTCTGCCAGCGTGAAATTCAGCATGTTGCCGACATACCGCTCCACCGCCTCGTAGACCACCACGTCCGGCTCCTCCCGAAGGAGCTGCCCGTGACTGTAGGTGTAGTAAAAGGTCGTGTACGTCTCTGCGTAATGGCAGGCCAGATACGGTGCCATCATGGTGGAGAAGGAATCTCCTATGACAAAGAGCTTCCCGCCGGGGGCCTCGCCATCGGTCGTGCTGTAGTGGAACACATGGCCGTCATTCTCCTGCGACACCGTCATCGGATGTCCGGTGTATCCCGTCAGCTGATACGCCGGGCAGTCGTTCAGCAGATTGCCCAGATGAATCAGCCGTGCCAGATCATAGCTGCCGGTTTGACTGTCCGTCACGCTGACTTCTGAAAGCGGCACAAAATCATACCCCAGCGCATTCACCAGCCTCTCCGAACCCACATAGGCGCCCAGATTGTTCCAGTGGGTGTCGTATTTGTAATAAAGATCCGTATCCGGATTCTGCTCACGGAAGGCCTGCAGGTCGTCCAGTGCATACACAGTCTTCAGATCCGTGTTCTCCTGCAGATAATTCACCAGCTGCAGCAGCTTATAATTCTCCGCCGGCTCTCCGTACAGATCCGGCATATAGTCACTGTAAACCCTTTCCTTGTTCGGTGCAAAATAAATGACAAAATCGCAGCCCCGATCTGCCAGTTCATCTCTTGCAGACGTAAAGTTGTCTGCGATCTGCTGCAGCTCCTCCTGTGTGAACAGGTTGGTTCCCCGGTAGTCGCCGATGGGATCCTCATCCGCCACCTGTGCTCCCTTGTAGAACAGCCATCCGTCCTTTCCTACAATCACGCTGTCCGAGGAGGAAGTTTTCAGCACCTTATACTCCAGCAGTCCCTGCAGCGTCAGCAGCTGATTCCGAAAGGGCAGGTGATCATTGAACCAGTCCTCAAACTGGGTCGGAAAGGTCTCGATGGTCGTCACCTGGCCGGAATCCTTCGCTTCCTGACTCCAGGGCAGGACGGCAAGCGTTCTCTGTTCATAATTGGTTGTATCCACCTGTCCCCGAATCACGCAGTAGAAAGCTCCCGGGAGCAGAATCAGCACCGCCAGAAGGATCACATACAGAATCTGCATTCTCTTTCCAAGAGGCGCTGCGGTATTCTCTTGTGTCTGTATTTTTGAACTCATATTCCATTTACCTGTCTGCCGACTTGGCAAAAATCACGTCCGAAGCATTCTCCGAACCAAGGACGGATCCCCTTCCTTCATGTTCCGGCAGCCTCTCTTAAAAGCGGAAATAAATGAACGGATTGTAGGTGTTGCTGGCCAGCTTCAGGATGCAGATGATCAGCACCAGACTGCAGAATGCGAATTCCGGCAGGCTTCCCTTCCACTTTGCGGCAAATTTCTTTGTTCTGGATCCCGTGAACACCGCCTGGAGCACACCGCAGCCAAGAATTCCGCACACAATCGCCAGAACAGCCTCGCTGCTCACCAACGTTCCAAGGAGGACATCCGTCTGCGTATACCTCCAGGGCATCAACATTCTCCCTACAATCGCAAAGCCCTGGCTGAATTCCTCCACACGGAAAAATACCCAGCCGATCATCACCACCACCATGGTGTAGATGTGGGGAAGGATTCTGCCCTTTTTCAGGATTTTCCCCAGTCCCACGCGCTCCAGAATACTGAAAAAGCCGTGATACAGACCCCATGCGATGAAATTCCAGCTGGCGCCGTGCCACATTCCTGTCGCGAAAAAGACCACCAGAAGGTTCCAGTAGGTTCTGACCTTTCCCTTGCGGTTTCCTCCCAGCGGAATGTACAGATATTCCTGGAACCAGGTGCTCAGCGAAATGTGCCATCTCCTCCAGAACTCCCGGATGGAGCAGCTGAGGTAAGGATAATTAAAGTTTTCAAGGAAATCAAAACCGAACATCCGACCAAGTCCGATGGCCATGTCCGAATACCCCGAGAAATCATAATAAATCTGCAGCGTATAGGTCAGTGCACACAGCCACGCCATACCTCCTGTCAGGGAGGAGACCTCCAGCCCGTACAGATTGTCCACCACCTGCCCCACCAGATTGGAGATCAGGACCTTTTTGCCCAGACCATAGATGAATCTGCGGAATCCCGATGCGATTCGCTCCAGATTCACGGTCCGGTTCTCGATCTGCAGCTCGATGTCGCGATACTTGACAATCGGCCCTGCAATCAGCTGTGGGAAAAAGGACACGTAAAGAGCCAGATACAGGAGATTTTTCTGTACCTTGATCTGTCCGCGGTACAGATCAATGACGTAGCTCATCGCCTGGAACGTGAAAAAGCTGATGCCGATCGGCAATGCGATGTTCGCCAGGGGCAGATTCACCCCCGGAAGGATGTGGTTGATGGTGTTCAGAAAGAAGTCCGTGTACTTGTAGTACCCCAGCAGTGCCAGATTCACGACAATATCCATCGTCAGAATCAGTTTCCCCCTGCTGCGGAATTTCTCGATCAGAAGGCCGAAGAGCCAGTTCAGCACAATGGAAGCCAGAAGGAGCAGAATGTTGCGCGGCTCCCCCCAGGCGTAGAACAAGAGGCTTGCTGCCAACAGCAGCAGATTCTGATATTGCGGTTTCCGGATCACCAGGCTGAGGATGAATACAACAGGAAGGAAAATCCAGAGGAAAATCATTGAACTAAAGACCATAGAAGCCCCCCGTTATGTCTGTGAACAATAAGTTTTATTCTACCCTACGAGGCCGTTTTTCTCAATGCAGGCGTATTTTTACTTTTTTCTCAGAACACAGACCAGCAGTCCCGCCAGCAGCGTGCTCACCGCGGCCATCACGGCAACGAACGCCGCAACGGCACCCCGGATGCCC
>CAVAJA010000230.1:0-3242 GCA_963588615.1 Lachnospiraceae bacterium
ATCTGACAGATCTGGAGAAGGAGTCCATGAAGGCCTCCTGGTCCGCGGAAGATGCGAGCAATGCCCTCACAAAGGCGGAGACGTCTCTTATTGAGGCCAAGGAGAAATATGAAAAGGCCAAAAGTAACCGGGAGAGCTATGAGAAGACCGTGAAGTCCGATCAGCAGACAACAACGGAGAACACGCGCAAGCTGGAGGACTCCGGAACTTCGGTGGATAAGAACAATCGTACGGTGCTGTCGGACGAAGCGAATAAGGCGGCGGCAATTGCGGCACAGGAGATCAAGCATGCTTCGGACACGCTGACCAATGAGGCTGAGATTGCAAAGCTGAAGGAAAAACTGGAAAACGGCAAGGTCATCGCAACGATGGACGGAACGGTGACGGCGGTGAATGTTGCGGCAGGACAAACCTACAGCGGAAGCGATGGCGTGGTTCTGGATAATCTTTCACAGATGAAGGTCAGCGCAGATATCGACGAGGGGCACATTGCGGATCTGAAGATCGGAACAAGGGTGAGGGTAAAGACGGATTCTACCGGGTCGGACGAATTGACGGGAGTGGTGACTTTTACATCCCCTACACCGACCAAGGAAACCTCCAACACCAACAGCTCCGGCAGCGGCTCCGGAAACTCCGGCAACAGCCAGAATACGAAGAGCAGGGCAACGTACAAGGTTGAAGTTACTCTGGATGAACCGAATGATCGCCTTCGCATGGGGATGACGGCAACCATAGATTTCATTGTGGAGGAGGCAAAGAACGCAATTGCGGTTCCGTCCGGGTGTCTGATCAGTGACGGTGCCGGGAACTATTTCGTCAATGTGGTGAGATCTTCCGGCGAGGAAACGTCGGGGGAGGAATCGGAAACCGAGGTTTCTGAAGTAATGGTGACGACAGGGGTGTCCGACGGCTACTATACGGAGATTACGTCGGGAAATATTCAGGAAGGCGACCAGATTCAGGATAATTCGGCAGCGGATTCGGGAGATTATTCCGATATGCTGGATGGAATCTACTAGGAAAAATGAATCTTTTCCGTGCATGGAATAAAAAGAATAAGGCGGCAGAAACGTCCTTTTATCTGGACGAGGAACCAAAGAGCAGGAAGCGGTATGCACAATCGAATCCCGATCTTCCTGTCATTGAGCTGCACAATATCATCAAGCGGTACAATGTTGGCACCGAGAATGAACTGGAGGTGCTTCATGGCATCGATCTGGAGATCTATCCGGGGGAATTCACGGCTATTGTCGGGGAGTCCGGTTCCGGGAAAAGTACGCTGATGAACATCATAGGACTGCTGGATCGTCCGACGGAGGGATCCTATGAGATGCTCGGGAGAAATGTGCTGCGGTTGGGGGACGATGATCTCTCTGGCATTCGCAGCCGGCAGATCGGATTTGTTTTTCAGAGCTACAATCTGGTTCCGCGCACTTCTGCATTGAAGAATGTGGAAATGCCGATGCTGTATGCGAGAATTCCGCAGGATGAAAGAACGAGAAGAGCAGAGGAGCTCCTGTCGATGGTGGGAATGAAAGATCGGATGCTGTACCGTCCGGATGAGCTTTCGGGCGGGCAGAAACAGCGCGTCGCCATAGCCAGGGCCATGGCCAATCATCCGGCACTGATTCTGGCAGATGAGCCGACAGGAGCGCTGGATTCGGAGACAGGGCGTCAGGTCATGGATCTGTTCCATAAGCTGCATGATGAAGAAGGGTGCACCATACTTTTTATTACACATTCGCAGGCACTTGCGCAGGAGTGCGGGCGAATCATAACGCTGATGGACGGGCAGATTACGGGCGAGTGCAAAGGCGCAGGGGCGTGAGACGGAAAATGAGAGATGTTCTATGCTGATCGAGAATATTAAATTAGCACTGGCTTCCATTGCAGCCAATAAGTTCCGCACGTTTCTGACGATGCTGGGAATCATCATCGGCGTTGCATCTGTGATTGCGATTATGACGATTGGCGATTCTGCGACAGCACAGACGATGGAGTATTATGCCAGATTCGGAACCAACAATGTCAGCGTATATATGATGATCGGTGATGCCTCCGCAATTGACACCTCCGACGGAAGCGAGAGCTACGCAGCTGATTTTACAGAGGAGATGATGCAGAAATTCGTTCAGGCCTACGGGAGCAGGATTGATGCTGTTTCGGTGTCGCAGTACATGAACGGGTATGGAAAGGCTGTGATTGCAGGGTCGGATTCGGAGGATAGGTATGCCTATGTGTCCCCGCAGGGGGTCAACAGCGGATATTTTGAAGTGGAAAGCATGGATCTTCCGATTGTGGCAGGAAGAGTGTTTTCCCAAAAAGAGCAGGGAGAGAATTCCTACTACTGCATTGTATCGGATAAGCTTGTGGACAATCTGTTTGACGGCAATGCAGAGAAGGCGCTGGGAGAGAAGGTCACGGTGCCTGTTTATACGGATGAGGCAGGGAATACACAGACGGCAGATTATACGATTGTCGGAGTTTATCAATATGATATGGGTGGCGATTACAATATGAGCGGCTCCCAGAAGGATATTCAGACGACGTTGTACATTCCGTATCTGAATGCCAAAACCTATGCGGACTCGAATCAGGAAAGGGCGATGAGCTCCTTTGTTGTAAAGATCAAGACCGGTGAGGATGTGATGGCACTCACCGATGAGATAAAATCCTTCCTGAACGGCCTTTTGAGTGAGGATTCCATCTTCACGGTCGAAACGTACAACAATCAGAGCTGGATTGAAAGCGAAAAACAGCAGCGGCAGCAGGAAACGGCGACAACTACGCTGATTGCGGCCATCTCTCTTCTGGTGGGAGGCATTGGCGTCATGAATATTATGACGGTGACCATTACAGAGCGGACCAGGGAGATCGGAACCAGAAAAGCACTGGGAGCCTTGAATAAGGATATTCGGATGCAGTTCATCACGGAGGCCGTAATCATCTGCATGATCGGAGGGATTATCGGAATTCTGATCGGCATCGGAGCCGGAATCATTGGATGCAGATTTGTAAAGCAGATTGCCATGGTTCTCAGCTGGAAGAGCGTTCTGGGTTCTTTCGGAGTATCCTTTGGCGTCGGTGTATTCTTTGGATATTATCCGGCCAGCAAGGCGGCCAGGCTGGATCCCATCGAGGCGCTTCGCTATGAGTGACGATGCACCGCCCTCGGACCTAACGGTACTAAGCTTGCAAAACACGCTCGCAAGTGCCGAGGCCTCGCAAGGCCCGCAGCC
>CAVAJA010000231.1:0-3242 GCA_963588615.1 Lachnospiraceae bacterium
TGGAATTTTTTACAGAGCCATGGATGAATCTGCTGTTCGGAGATCGTGCAGGGGATTATGTAGACATGCATTTCGAAGATTCGATGGCATTTATTCCTTACGGAACGATGGTGGATGAATTTCAGGAAATTGCCTATCAGAATCCGGGGCTTACGCCTGCACAGCGCAATAAAGTGTGGAGGGATCTGGAACGCCAGTACAAGCCGCATCTGGATTATGCCGGGAACGAATATTATGAAAAAGGGGGCTTCTGGCAGAAACAGCATCACATATACGACTGCCCGCTGTACTACATCGATTACTGCATCGCGCAAACCAACTCTCTTCAGTACAAAGTCTGGATGGATCAGGATTTTGCGGGTGCCTGGAACAGCTATCTGAAGCTTTGTCGGCTTTCTGCTTCGGATTTCTTTGATGGACTCATGACAAAGGCCGGGCTGAACAATCCCTTTGAGGACGGCTGCCTTGCACATGTTGTGAAACAGCTGGAAGATAAGATCTGAAAATTTGCAAAATAGAGTCAATTTATGTTGACATGGACAAAATAACGGTGTATTGTATATCAGCTATGTTCTGCGATTATGCCCACCTTTGCTCTCCTTAAGGATTAAGTTCCGGAAGAGAAAGCGGGATAAGGCACAATATGGTGGTACCTGTACACACAGCAAACGAATGCCGAGATGTCGGCAAGGACACAGACCGCCTGCAGTATCTGTTATACATCTGTTATCAAATCTGGCTCTGTGAGTTTCCTGCCTGGATTTCATGAGATATGGAATCGGGACCGAGTTTGCGGCTTTCGGACACAGCGAGGTAAATGAATGAGCAACAAGATCAGGCTTCATCCCGTTGGAAGTGGCAAAAGCATTCGCATGAGCTATTCCCGCCAGAAGGAAGTTCTGGAGATGCCCAACCTCATTGAGGTGCAGAAGGCGTCTTATCAGTGGTTCCTGGATCAGGGTCTTCAGGAAGTATTCGATGATATTTCGCCGATTGAGGACTACAGCGGGCATCTTTCTCTCTCTTTCGTGAGCTATCGGCTCTGCGAAGATGAGATCAAGTATTCCATTGCAAAGTGTAAAGAAAGAGATGCAACCTATGCAGCACCCCTGCGCGCAAAGGTTCGGCTCTATGACAAGGAAAACAAGAAAGAAGTTAAGGAACAGGAAATTTTCATGGGCGATCTGCCTCTGATGACAAGGACCGGAACCTTCGTCATCAACGGAGCAGAGCGTGTTATTGTTTCTCAGCTGGTTCGTTCTCCGGGCATCTACTATGGAATTGACAAGGACAAATACGGCAAGGAGCTGTATTCCTGTACCGTGATTCCGAACCGTGGTGCATGGCTGGAGTATGAGACGGACTCCAACGATATTTTTTATGTCCGCGTGGATCGCACCAGAAAAGTGCCGGTTACGGTTCTGATTCGTGCGCTGGGCGTAGGAACGGATGAGGAAATCATCGACATGTTCGGCGATGAGCCGAAACTTCAGGGCAGCTTTACCAAGGATCCTGCTCATTCCTACGAGGAAGGTCTGCTGGAACTGTACAAGAAGATTCGTCCCGGCGAGCCGCTCTCGGTGGAAAGTGCAGACAGCCTGATCAATGCCATGTTCTTTGATCCCAGAAGATATGATCTGGCAAAGGTCGGCCGCTATAAATTCAATAAAAAGCTTGCATTGAGAAACCGCATTGTGGGTCATGTTCTGGCAGAGGATGTGGTGGATGAGGCAAACGGCGATGTTCTTGGAAGTGCCGGCGATACCGTCACGCGTGAGATGGCAGACGAGATTCAGAATGCCGCGATTCCGTATGTTTGGCTGCAGACAGATTCCCGCGACCGCATCAAGGTGCTGTCGAATCTGATGGTCGATATCACACACTTTGTGGACTGCGATCCGAAGGAACTGGGGATCACGGAGGATGTATACTATCCGGCTCTCCGTGAGATTCTGATTCAATATCAGGACAACGAAGATCCTGAGGCATTGGCAGAGGCTCTTCGCAAGAGCGTACGTGAGCTGATTCCGAAGCACATCACAAAGGAAGATATTCTGGCATCAATCAACTACAACATGCATCTGGAATTCGGCATCGGCACGGATGATGACATCGATCACCTGGGCAACCGCCGCATTCGCAGCGTAGGAGAACTGCTCCAGAACCAGTATCGCATCGGTCTTTCCAGACTGGAGCGCGTGGTCCGCGAGAGAATGACGACACATGATGCATCTGAGGAGATTTCTCCGCAGGCACTGATCAATATTAAGCCGGTTCAGGCAGCGGTGAAGGAGTTCTTCGGATCATCTCAGCTGTCTCAGTTTATGGATCAGAACAATCCGCTGTCGGAGATTACACACAAGAGACGTCTGTCTGCCCTTGGCCCCGGCGGTCTGTCAAGAGACCGCGCAGGCTTCGAGGTCCGCGATGTTCACTATACGCACTATGGCCGCATGTGTCCCATCGAGACACCTGAGGGACCTAACATCGGTCTGATTAACTCACTGGCATCTTATGCCAAGATCAACCAGTACGGCTTCGTAGAGGCTCCGTACCGCAAGATCGATCAGAATGATCCGAACGGACCGCGCGTCACCGAAGAGGTTGTCTACATGACGGCGGACGAAGAGGATAACTATCATGTGGCACAGGCGAGTACCGTGCTGGATGAGAATGGCTACATTGTAGACAATTACGCATCCGGACGTTACCGCACAGAGACATCCTCGTATCCGAGAACTGCATTCCAGTACATGGACGTGTCTCCTCGGATGGTATTCTCTGTTGCGACATCCCTCGTTCCGTTCCTGCAGAACGATGACGCAAACCGTGCACTGATGGGATCCAACATGCAGCGTCAGGGTGTTCCGCTGATCACCACAGAGGCTCCTGTTGTAGGAACCGGCATGGAGGAAAAGGCGGCAAGGGACTCCGGCGTGTGCGTTATTGCTGAGAAAGCGGGTACCGTCACATTTGTGGACGGCACAAAGATCTCGGTGAAATATGAGGATGGCACGACAGAGGATCTGGAGCTGACGAAATATCTTCGTTCGAACCAGTCCAACTGCTACAATCAAAAGCCCGTTGTCAACACCGGCGATCACTTTGAGGCAGGCGATGTCCTTGCTGACGGTGCTTCCACTCAGAATGGCGTCCTGGCTCTCGGAAAGAATCCGCTCATCGGATTTATGTGCTGGGAAGGCTACAACTACGAGGATGCTGTCCTGCTCTCTGAGCGTGTG
>CAVAJA010000232.1:0-2420 GCA_963588615.1 Lachnospiraceae bacterium
CTCCGTCAAAACTTCTCATGTGGAAGCTGCAGTCATCCCCTCGAATCAGCCTCTCGGATTCTTGATGGCAGCCTGTGCCGCAGCCAGTCTTGCGATCGGAACGCGGAACGGCGAGCAGCTGACATACGTCAGACCAACCTTGTGGCAGAACTCAATGGAAGCCGGATCCCCTCCGTGCTCACCGCAGATGCCCAGGTGAATGTCAGGCCGAACCTTGGTTCCCTTCTCAACCGCAATCTGAATCAGCTGGCCAACGCCGTTCTGATCCAGGTGTGCAAAAGGATCCTGCTCGTAGATCTTGGACTTGTAATAATCTGCCAGGAACTTTCCTGCATCGTCGCGGGAGAAGCCGAAGGTCATCTGTGTCAGATCGTTTGTTCCGAAGCTGAAGAACTCTGCCTCCTGCGCGATCTGATCCGCCATCAATGCTGCTCTGGGAATCTCAATCATGGTTCCGATGTGGTAAGGGATGTCCGAATTCTTCTCTTCCTTCACCTTTTCCGCCGTTGCGACGATCTCCTTCTTAACGAACGCCAGCTCCTTTACATCACCGACCAGAGGAACCATGATTTCAGGAACAATGTCATAGCCATCCTCTTCCTTCACCTCAATTGCAGCCTCCATCACGGCTCTTGTCTGCATTCTCGCAATCTCAGGGAAGGTAACCGACAGACGGCAGCCTCTGTGTCCCATCATCGGGTTGAATTCCTTCAATTCATCGCAGCGTCTCTTGACCTCGTCAACCGTCAGATGCATCTCATCCGCCATTGCCCTGATCTCTTCGGCTGTGTTCGGCACGAACTCATGCAGCGGCGGATCCAGGAAGCGAATGGTGACCGGTCTGCCCTCCATTGCCTTGTAGATTCCCTTGAAGTCACCCTTCTGGAAAGGAATCAGCTCATTCAGCGCAGCTTCTCTCTCCTCCGTTGTATCAGACAGGATCATCTTCCGAATCTTCGGAATGCGATCGGGGTTGAAGAACATATGCTCTGTGCGGCAAAGACCGATGCCTTCTGCTCCAAGATGTACTGCATTGGCTGCATCCTCCGGTGTATCTGCGTTGGTGCGCACCTGAAGAACACGATACTGATCCGCCCAATCCATGATGCGCTGGAAGTTTCCGGAGATGGAAGCCTCCACCGTCGGAACATCTCCGAGATAAATCTTACCGGTGGATCCGTCCAGGGAGATGTAATCGCCTTCCTTCACATGCTCTCCGCCGAGATCAAAATACTTGGCCTCCTCGTTGACACGCATATCACCGCAGCCGGAAACACAGCAGGTTCCCATGCCGCGTGCTACAACCGCTGCGTGAGAGGTCATGCCGCCGCGCATGGTAAGAACGCCTTCTGCCGCATGCATGCCATCAATATCCTCCGGAGAGGTCTCCTGACGGACCAGAATGACGCGGCTGCCCCCTGCATGTGCAGCAACTGCGTCCTCTGCATTGAAATATACGCGGCCGGCAGCGGCTCCCGGGGATGCCGGAAGTGCCATGCCGATTTCTCTGGCGCGCTTGAGTGCATCCTGATCAAAGCCGGGGTGCAGCAGCTGATCCAGAGACTGCGGCTCAATGCGGGTTACGGCCGTCTTCTCATCGATCATTCCCTCATCGACCAGATCGCATGCAACCTGAATGGCAGCCTGCGCCGTTCTCTTGCCGTTTCTGGTCTGCAGGAAATACAGTTTGCCGTCTTCGATGGTAAACTCCATATCCTGCATGTCCTTGTAATGATTCTCCAACGTGCCAGCAATCTCAAGGAACTGCTTATAGCACTCCGGCATATCCTCGCCGAGCTTCGTAATCGGCTGAGGCGTGCGGATGCCTGCTACCACATCCTCTCCCTGTGCATTGATCAGATACTCGCCGAAAATACCCTTTGCGCCCGTAGCCGGATTGCGCGTAAAAGCGACTCCGGTACCGGACGTATTGCCCATATTGCCGAATACCATGGACTGTACGTTAACAGCAGTTCCCAGCTCGTAAGGAATGTCATACATGCGGCGATAGGTATTCGCTCTCGGATTGTCCCATGAGCGGAACACCGCCTTGATGGCTTCCATCAGCTGGACTCTGGGATCCTGCGGGAACTCCTCTCCCTGCTGCTCCTTGTAGAGCTTTTTATACTCCGCAATCACATTCTGAAGATCCTCTGCCGTCAACTCGGTATCAAACTTATAGCCGTGTTTGTTCTTCTCTCCTTCCAGAATGGCATCGAACAAAGTTTTGGGCTGTCCCATAACCACATCGGAGAACATCTGAATAAATCTCCGATAGGAATCATACGCAAACCTCGGATTGCCCGTCTTGTTGGCAAATCCCACAACCGATACATCATTCAGACCTAAGTTCAGAATGGTGTCCATCATACCGGGCATGGAGACCGGCGCACCGGAACGAACAGAGACCAGAAGCGGAT
>CAVAJA010000233.1:0-18491 GCA_963588615.1 Lachnospiraceae bacterium
CCATTGTGCCTGCCGGTCCGTCCGTCTCCGCATATCCTGCTACATAAAACCCGGTAGCCAGCAGAATCGTTCCTTTTTTCCACGACAGAATCTCTCTGGCTGCAGCCTCGCAGAGCCGCTTTTCCTGGTGCTGCCGCAGAACGGTCATTCCGCGCTGGGAATGGCGCAGCACAATTTCATCAATCTGATCGAAAACAGCCTCTTTGCTCATCTTATGCAATCACCTCCCGGATCGGGCATACCTTCGCTCCTTCCGCTTCCAAAGCTTCCCTGATTTTCCTGGAGAACAGCACCGCCTTCGGGTTGTCTCCGTGCAGGCAGATCGAATCCGGCACCAACTCAATCTCTTTTCCGGTAATTGCCGTAACCGTATGATTCTTCACCATGGAAATCACTCTGGCAATCGCTTCTCCTTCATCTGTAATCACGGCGCCTTCCTTGCTCCTGGCCACCAGCGATCCGTCCTCTTCATATGCTCTGTCTGCAAAAACCTCTCTTGCATAGGGAAGTCCTGCCCTTTTCGCAGCTTCAATCAGCTGCGATCCTGACAACCCCAGCAGAATTAATGACGAATCCACCTCCTTGATACCCTGGCAGATGGCATCTGCCATCGCAGCATCCTTTCCTGCCATGTTGTACATTGCACCATGCGGCTTCACATGCTGCAGAGGAACTCCTGCCGCATGGCAGAAAGCCTTCAGTGCACCCACCTGATAGACGATCATCGCCTTCAGCTCTTCATTCGAAACCTTCAGATTCCGACGTCCGAAGCCAACCAGATCCGGAAATCCCGGATGTGCTCCGACGGCAACTCCCGCAGCCTTGCAGGAGGCTACCGTCTTCTCCATCACTACAGGATCCGAGGCATGAAACCCGCAGGCCACATTGGCCGAAGAAATCTGTCCAACCACCTCGCTGTCCATGCCGATCTTATAATTGCCGAAGCTCTCGCCCATATCGCAGTTCAAATCAATTCTGATTGCCATATCCGCTGCTCACCTTCTTCAATATTTCAGATTTACATTCTTCACATCTGTTATGAACATGTGTCCCGGCGCGTGCGTAATGACATAATCCGGCTTTGACTGCATGATCACGTTCTGCGGTGTAACTCCGCAGGGCCAGAATACCGGAACCTCCCCATCCCTAACGGTAACCATATCTCCGTAATCCGGATGCTGCAGATCCCTGATTCCGATGACAGACGGATCTCCCACGTGAATCGGTGCCCCGTGCACCTTCGGCATTGCACCGGTGATCAGGATGGCCTTCGGCACCAGCTCATAAGGAATCGGACGCATCGACACCACCATATTGCCATGAAAAATTCCTGCAGACTGACAGGGAATATTCGTGTTATACATAGGGACGTTGCAGCCTTCCTCAATCTGCCGAACCGGCACGTCAGCTGCCAGTAAATCTCCCTCGAAGGAAAAGCTGCAGCCAATCAGAAAGCTGACCAGATCATCTCTCCAATACGAAGAAGCGTCCGTCACTTCTTCTGTCATGACACCCTTTTTATAGATGCGATATCTTGGAATATCCTTTGCAATGTCAGCATCCTCTGCAATCTCACGCAGTGCCCGACTGCCGGTATCACTCACCTCCAGCAAAGGGCACGCTCTGGGATTTCGCTGTGCAAACAGCAGAAAGTCATAGGCAATGTCCCGCGGCAATGCCACCAGATTTGCCTGCGCATAACCGGGGCACATTCCGGAAGTCTGTCCCGCGTACTCCCCTCCCCGAATCATTCTGCGCACCTGTGCCGGCGTCATATTTACAGCTTCCATATTCTCTCCCTTTTCCATACGGCAGATGATTCTATCTGATCTCTGTTTCTTCCTCAAACTCAGCATACAGATGGCTTCTCAGATCCTCCAGCATCTCCGGAGCCCTTCCGCCTGCAGGCTGTCCATCCAACATATTAACATGAAGGCACAGCTTACTGGAACTGGTCACCAGAATCTCGTCCGCACTGCGCAGTGTGTCAAGATCATAGGGAGTCTCACTGACTGCATATCCAAGCTTCTTGCACATGCGGATCAGATGCGCCCTGGCAATTCCGGGCAGAATCAGCTCATCCGTAGGCGCTGTGAACAATTTTCCGTCCTTAATAATGTGAACGTTGCTGTGTGCACACTCTGTAACACGGTTTCCCATATTCTTACGATACAAAATGGTCTCCGTACACTCCGCATCCTTTGCCTTCTGCGCTGCCACGCAGGCAGGAATCAGGTTCAAGGTCTTGATATTGCAGTGATAGAATCTCGTATCCGGCATTGTGATGCAGCGGATGGGAGCCTTGCCGTCTCCGATCTCTGCCGGTGTCAACGTAACCCACAAATTGCCGGGAGTTCCGGGAAACGTATGATCACGCGGAATCTGGCTCCCTCTCGTCACCTGATAGTAAACGAACAGATTCCCGGAATCCATTTTCAATACCAGCTCGTTCAGCAGATCCTTTAATTCCTGCTTGGTCACCGGCATGATGATATCCAGAAGTGCTGCACTGTTGAAGAAACGGTCAATATGCTCATCAATTGCAAAAATGTGATAATTCCGGCACGGACCGGCATCATATACACCATCACCAAACCAGTGAACCCGATCACTCATAGGGATCATCATGTTCTCGATCTCATCATATTTACCATTGTAGTATCCCAGTGTTTTCATCTCGTTCTCCTTCTGAAATCAGCCACTCGAGCATCACCTTGTGCGACTCAAAGTTCTGCGCTGAATGAACCTCCTGACCGCTGCATTATTCAGACTTTTCAATCCGCATCACTTTGAACAAATCAAAAATGCCGAACAGGTCGCCCCGTCCGGCATCTTTGCCTTACTACAATTCCACATTATAATTCCCGGTTCGGTCTTGTCAACTGCGAAGTTTTCCGATCCTTCAGACCGATTACTCTGACAGATTTTCCGTGCAGAACAGCTGAATGCAGTTCTTAATCATCTCTTCATCATAGTCCGTCGAAATTCCGGAGGCCATCCAATATGCATAGGCACCTTCTGCATACTCCCCAAGAGCATCCAGATCACTTCCGTAGCGCAGTTCAATGTGGTATGTCGTATCACTGGTATCCGGAGCAATGCAGAAATATGTGAATTCACCGGAATGCAGCTGCTCATGAAATTACCGCGATGCCAGCAAAAGCGCTGCGGTTAGATTTTGCTAACCGCAGTGCTTTTCCTAAATCGCAGATGAGATGTTTACAATGACTGTACAGACTGTTTTCTATCCGATCAGACAATGAATTGGATTCCTCTCTCCTTCCGAAAGGAACTTCGGGACATTCCGTACTTTTTTCCAAATGAAGTTGCGAATTTATTCGGATTATTGTATCCGATTTCTACCGCAATTTCTCCAATCGTAAGATCTGTCTCCCGCAGAAGCTTCTCCGCAACCTGCAGACGATATTGCTTCATATATGCATAGATTGATTCGCCGTAAATCCCGTGAAAGCATTTTTTGAGCGACGTAGGTGAGATTCCTGCTCTCATGGAAAGCATCTCAATCGTGTAATGCTCCGAATAGCTGTGGATGAGAAAACTGTGAATCTCCTTTATTTTCCCGATCTGCACCGCCGAATAATGTTCTCGCTCCTTTGCTGTCTCCCGGAAAGGAAACCCTGTCAGGATCAACAGCAATTCCAGAACCTTGATGCGGATATATCCTTTTCGAATTTTCTCTGGGACAGTATAAAGTTCTTCAAAAATGTGCTTTAATTCCGGTCGTGCTCTCAGAATGGTACAGCCTTGAAGTCCTGCCAGCTCCTGTAAATGCTTCAAATCGATAGACAGCCGCTCCAACACCCTTCCCTGTTCCTCTCCGATCATTGAAAAATCAATTGTCACGGTAATTCCGTGATAATGAGAAGTCGGAAATACCGATTGATGGGCTTCTTCATGAAGCGAACAAATGGCCAAATCTCCAGCAGACATGTAGCAATATTGTTTCTCTCCAAAAAGACACTCGCAGCGTCCCTCCCTGCAGTAATTAATCTCAATGGTATGGAGCGTCGGCCTCTGATCCTGATTGCAGTATTCCATGTGCATATCATTATAAATAAGCTCAATTCCGGGAAAGACATGATACATGGTGATCTCCCCTGTACCACTTTCATTCTCCAGACAGCAATGTCTGCCGATTTCCTTTCCAGGAGTTGGATCATCTCTGCAATCATCACACATCTGTCCGCTTGAATTCTCCGCCAGAACACTGCTGCCGTATAGTGCGATACATTCGAAATTATCCTTCCCTTCTTCCATGCTCTGTGCGGCTGCTTCATACAGATCTTCCATCCGATATCTCCTGACTTATCGCCGTCTGCACCTCATTCACATTCTGTGACGATAATAATAGACGAATTTCTGAAAATGATGATGCCTCCTATGCTCTTTGTCTGCATCGCTCCTGGCCGGATGTGCAAGTGGTGCCGTTCGATTCTGTTCTTCCGGATGGCAGTACAGATACTGTGCCTCCTCTATCGTAATTCTTTTGAAGGAAACCTGATCTCCCGGGCGCAGCTGTGCAAGCTTCGGGAGGTCAAAAGAACAAACCGTTCCGATCTTGGCATATCCACCGGTAGTCTGATGGTCCGCCATCATGACGATCGGCATTCCGCTTTGGGTAATCTGAATGGAACCGAAAGCAATTCCATCGGATACAATATCCACACCGTGCAGACTTTCCACAGATCTTCCCTTCAAACGCATCCCCATGCGATCACTCTCGGCTGCCACTGTATAATTTTCCCGGAAAAACTGATCCCGTTCTTTCTGCGAAAACCAGTCTGCCTGCGGTCCTTCCACCACTCGAACCTCTGCCGATGTTCCATAGGCTGCCGGACTTTTCCTCTTATTTTTTCTTCGTATTCCTTTTTTCAGGTCATCATCCGACTTTGTTGCTGCCGCGTGATTTTTCCCGGAACACAGGACATCACCCGACAAAAGCGCACGTCCCTCATACCCTCCGATTCCGCATTTCACATCCGTAGATCGACTGCCCATGACGATCGGAACATCAATTCCTCCTTCCATCGAAAGGTAACTTCGGCACCCGTTCACCGCCATGCCCATGGATAATTCCTGGCCTGGTTTGGCATGGATGACTTTATCGCGCTCAATCGGCATCCCATTCAATGCCGCCTTCATATCTGCTCCGGTCAGAACAAAGTTCCCTTCCTCTTCAACTACTGCGGTAATTCCCATTAAAGTCATTTCCAGAACCGCTGCAGTGCTGCTGTTTCCAAGAATTGCATTGGCACCATCATAGCTGTCCGAATCCATCACGCCGGCAGTTCGGACTCCTGCCTTCATAAATCCAAATCTTCCCTTATCCTGCACCGTACTCAATACGCCGGGATTCACAATTCTAAGTTTCATACCTGCCTCCTGTTATCTCTGTCAGCTCCTGATTTTCACAATTTCCGGCTTCCATGTCCCTGCTTTCTGTGCCGCTTCTATTTTCCGGAACTCCTCTGGTGAAACAGGAACGAATCGAACATATTCTCCCGCACTGCACAGGATGGGTTTTTCTCTGTCCGGATCATAAAATTTTACAGGCGTCGTGCCGATCAGTCTCCAGCCTCCCGGGGATGCGATGGGATAGACTCCTGTCTGTTTTCCACCGATCCCGACACTTCCTGCCGGAATTGCCACTCTTGGCTCATCAAGTCTCGGAGCAGCAATTCTCTCATCCATACCTCCAAGATAGACAAAACCTGGCAGAAATCCCAGCATATAGATTTTATAATCCTTGCCGGAATGAATGCGAATGATCTCCTCCGAACTCAAATCGGTTATTTTCTCCATTCCTGAAAGATCCTCACCATAATTTCCGCCATAGCAGCACGGAATCAGATGGACGATTTGATTCGTGTTCTCCTCTCGGACGGTATCTACCTTCCGACTCAAATCCGTTACGAGTTCTTCCAGCTGATGATATTCGATTTTTTCCGGATCATATTGAATCATCAGTGCTCTGTAGGAAGGCGCCATTTCCAGAATTCCGTCCGGTGATTTTTCTTTCAGATACTTTTCCAATTTCATTACTTTGTTGTTGCTGCTCTCATCGATCACATTGCCGAAATCCACAGACAGCGCCATGTCACCAATCGGATATACCTTCATCGCATCTTTCCTCCTTTTTATGCAGCAAAAAAGCCTTTATTTTCAACGTTTTTTGATGTTTTTCTGCTCAGATCCTTTTTTAAACATTCTATGCGTACTCTTGTGTGTTTCTTCTTCTGAAAACGCGCGAGGGAATAGAACAAATGTTCTATTCCCTCCATTGGTTTTTTACGTATTCACCTGATATGCTGTCAAGCTGTTCATGCGAACATAATCTTTCCCTGCATCCATACCGTTCCCCGAAAACGTCTTCCTACCTGCGGTTCGCCGGTCAGATCTACTTTACTGACTGCTACATCCATCAACAGCCCATTGCAGTCAACCGTCATAATGACAATTTCATTTCCTGTCAAACGATTGGTCTCATACTCCAGCTTTCGAATTTCTCCGAGCAGAGAATATAATTCACACTCCGCTCCGGACGGCATCAGATAGGAATCTACAATGGTATAGACATCTTCGGTTTGAATATGTGACATAACACCGGAATACACATCCATATCCATCGCTGTCAGTTCATGTGCTGCGTGTTCGTCCCCATTCCTGGCTTCCTGTATCCACTTTATTTTTTGCTCCCGCTGCTCCTCTTGTCTCTGCAGATCCTCCTCGGTCTTATAGATCGGCAGCAGAATGGTTCCCTTCAGAGCAAGTGCCGTCAGAGAAGTCTTGGCCTCCTGAAGCGGTTCAAAATTAATATGACTGTTTTTGATGTATTCAATCGAATTGCGCAGGCTGTAAATCAGTGTTACGCCGACGCGGCCATCCTCACACACTCCAGAAAAGGTATTGCTTTCTATTTTAGGTTCTACCTTTATTTCTTCACTGCTCGAAATCTGATCTGCATCCACATACGGATAACAATACTCCGGATAGAACTGATCCTTCTCATCAAACTGTCCGCATATGGTAATTCCAAAACGGCTTCCGAAAGGGATTTCATACTGTGCCAGGATTGAGTTTTCATCCTCATCATTGGTCGTATATGCTCTGTACTCTGCATTCTGTAAACCGTCTGCCACAATACCGTTGATATCACTCCGTTTGAGCGGAGCCAAAAAACCTATTGCTCGAAAATATCTATTCAATCTGTGCTCCCGGCTTCTAAACAGACGACAATATCACATCAATCATGAAGAGGTGTCAGAACAGTTTTTCCGCCCATATACATCTGCAGAGGCTTCGGAATGGATACCGATCCATCCTCATGCAGGTTGTTTTCCAAAAATGCAATCAGCATTCTGGGTGTTGCCACGCATGTATTGTTCAGTGTGTGTGCAAGATAAATCTTTCCGTCTTTCCCCTTCACACGGATGCGAAGACGTCTTGCCTGTGCATCTCCAAGATTGGAACACGAACCTACTTCAAAATACTTCTGCTGTCTGGGAGACCATGCCTCTACATCACAGGATTTTACCTTGAGGTCTGCCAGATCTCCGGAGCAGCACTCCAGCTGGCGAACTGGGATGTCAATGCTGCGGAAGAAATCCACCGTGTTCTTCCACAATTTCTCATACCAGTCCATAGACTCTTCCGGTTTGCACACAACGATCATCTCCTGCTTCTCGAACTGGTGAATTCGATATACTCCTCTCTCCTCTATGCCGTGTGCACCCTTTTCTTTTCGGAAACAAGGAGAATAAGAAGTCAAAGTCTTGGGAAGAGATTCCTCCGGAATGATCTGATCAATGAAGGATCCGATCATGGAATGCTCAGAGGTTCCGATCAGATACAGATCCTCTCCCTCGATCTTATACATCATCGCATCCATCTCTGCAAAGCTCATCACGCCATCTACAACGGCAGAACGAATCATGAAAGGCGGTACATAATAAGTGAAGCCCCTGTCGATCATGAAGTCTCTTGCATAGGACAGAATTGCAGAATGAAGTCTTGCAATGTCTCCCTTGAGATAATAGAATCCATTTCCTGCTACTCTTCCGGCCGCTTCAAAGTCAACACCGTCAAAACGTGCCATGATATCCGTATGATACGGAATCGGGAAATCCGGTGTGAGCGGCTCTCCAAATCTCTGCAGCTCTACATTTTCCGAATCATCTTTTCCGATCGGAACCGATGGATCAATGATA
Source organism: Lachnospiraceae bacterium (assembly GCA_963588615.1). Taxonomy (GTDB): domain Bacteria; phylum Bacillota; class Clostridia; order Lachnospirales; family Lachnospiraceae; genus CAG-791. Next base: position 8,229 of record CAVAJA010000233.1, read on the forward strand.
TTGGGAATGATCATCATATCTTTTCGAACCAAATCTGATGCGGTCTTCTGAATTTCATCCAGCTCCTTCAGACGACTGTCATCTGCCAGTTCCTCCTTGAGCTTCATAGCTTCTTCTTTTTTACCCTGAGCCATGAGGGCACCGATCTGCTTCGACGCCTTCTTCTTATTTGCACGAATCTCATCCGCCTCCTGCTGTGCCTTGCGGGCCTTCGCATCGTTTTCAATCACCTCATCAACAAGCGGAATCTTCTCATCCTGAAATTTCTTGCGGATATTTTCCTTCACAACATCCGGATTTTCTCTCAAAAACTTGATATCAATCATTTTTCCCTCTTTCTGCTGCAGCATACCGCAGCTTGTTTTTCGTTCATTCTGATGTTATCGAATTCTGGAACTGCTGCCTGTTTTACCTGGTGCGTGCCTTGCGTCCGGCCGATGAACTCTGATCCATTGCAATGTCCATTGCTTTTCTTTCTTCTTCTGTAAAAGAAACATCACTTCGTCCGTTCTGGATTTCCTTTACATAAGAATAACACCCATCCACATTTTGTACGGTATTGAGAAGAACACCATTGTTATCCTGATCCAACAATGCTATGACGGAACTTAGGTTTCCTCCCATCTGGCTGAAAGCGTCATATTTGACCAGTCCTGTTTTCTGGATTACACTATGAAGTCTTCGATAGATATCCCGTATGTCCCCTGTGTTTCTCTCCAGTGTTTTTCCGAGTTCCTCGTAATTTTCCAGATTTTCAACCAGCAGAGTTTCCAGGCTTTCCCCATCAGATCCCGCAGACAGTCGATACAGTCTTTCCTCTAATCGATTTAACTTTCTCCCCTGAAGAATCAGGAATATAACCAGAACTACGATAACCACCATCATAACAATTACAAGGATGTCCGTAGCTCCTCCTAATATATTGTCCATTTTTCTCACCGCATGAGTCGATCCATCAGTTTTTCCAGATCATCCTGACTGTCAAAAGAGATTTCAACGCTTCCGTTCTTTTCTCCTTTATTCTTTATCGCAACCTTCATTCCAAGGGATGCATTCATTTTGCGCTCCAAATCACGATAAATCAACTCCAGAGAAGGATCCTTTTCTCTAACCTTTTTTTCCTTTTTCTTTGAAGTCAGCTCCCGGATCAGTTTTTCCGTTTCCCGAACACTGAGTTTCTTATCCACGATCTCCTCAGCCAGCTTTTTCTGAATTTCCATGTCCTCGACAGCAAGAAGTGCTCTTGCATGTCCCATAGAAATTTTCTCCTCTATTACCAGAGTCTGAACCGCTTTTGACAGCTTCAGAAGTCTCATGGAGTTGGCAATTGAAGAGCGATTTTTAGAAACCCTATCCGCCAATTCTTCTTGCTTCAAATGAAATTCATCAACGAGTCTGCGATATGCTTCTGCCTCCTCAATTGGATTCAGATCTTCTCTTTGTATATTTTCAATTAAAGATATTTCTACTCGTTCTAACTCATCATATTCCTTGATAATAACCGGAATTTCCTTGAGATCTGCTATTTTGCAGGCTCTCCATCGTCGTTCACCTGCTATGATTTCATAATGATCTCCCATGTTCTGAACAATAATAGGTTCCAGCAAACCTTTCGATCGAATCGAATTTGCCAGTTCCTCCAGCTTTTCCTTATCGAAATTCTTTCTGGGCTGTTTTCGATCCGGCTCAACCTTTGTGATTCGAACCATTGTCACAATATTTTCAGCATCTTTTCCCTTTTCATTTTCTGCTGAGGTTTCCGATGTTATCGCTTCTGCTGCGTCTTGGCTTAAATTCTGGGATGTTGTTTTTTCATCATCTTTTTCTTCTGTATTCCCTGCAGGAATTAATACATCCAGTCCGCGGCCAAGTCCCCTTCGCTTTGCCATCAATTTTCTCCTTATGTTTTGTCCATCAGTAAATTTTCAGTTGTTCAGTACAGATTTTCATCACTGCTCTGGGAATTGTGCACAGCCTTATCTTCTGTCTTGATTTTCAAGGAATTCCTCTGCCAGTGCACGGTAGCTTTCTGCACCGACAGATTTCGGATCATATACAGTGATCGGTTCTCCATAACTTGGAGCCTCTGCAAGACGAACATTTCTCGGAATCATTGTGTTATAGATTTTCTGAGTTACATGCTCCTTAACATTCTCCACAACCTGCTGTGACAGGTTTGTACGTGCATCATACATTGTGAAGACAATTCCCTCGATGTTCAATTTTTGATTCAACCTCTCACGAACCAGATTAATGGTATGAATCAACTGACTCAATCCTTCCAATGCATAGAATTCACATTGAATTGGAACGAGAACTGCATCTGACGCGACCATTGCATTGACTGTCAGCACATTTAAGGAAGGAGGACAGTCAATGATAATAAAATCATAATCCTCCTGCACAAAATCCAATTCCATCTTCAGAATTGCTTCTTTATGTGCCTTATCAATCAGTTCAATTTCTGCACCGGCCAGGTTGACATTAGAAGGGATGATATCCAGATTTGGAATTACATCATGAATAATTGCCTCGTTGATAGTGGAATATCCCAGAATCAATTCATATACTGTGTTGTCTCTTTGATTTTTATCAATTCCGAACCCACTGGAGGTATTACCCTGCGGATCAATATCAATAATAAGAATTTTCTTTTCTTTTTCTGCAAGTGCTGCAGACAGATTGATCGTGGTTGTAGTTTTCCCGACACCGCCCTTTTGGTTGGCAACAGAAATTATTTTTCCCATCTTGATATCCTCCCAGACCAGTCATTCTAGTTTTCATCGTTTCTGTTCAGCCATATTGAAGTCTTCCGAAGGAAAATCAAAATATAGATGCCGAACAGATGTCTTTCATGTAAAAATGCTGCCGTCATAAACGGCAGCAAGTTCATAGTATCATTTTGAAGTTCCTGAGTAAAGATTAAGCGTTAATGTTCCAATGTTCCACGTGAAACATTTATCAGATATTCACCGAAACATTCATATTCCCAGCGGTTCTTTTGCAGGAGTGCCTGCTTTGCGCGGATATTTGTCCGGCGTAGGTTTTTGCTTCTTAAAAGTCAGTATTGTTCTGTGATAATCCGTTTCCGGAAGATAAAAAGAAAATTCTCGTGTCAATGCAGCGCCCAGAATATTGGCTGCTTTCCTTCCGGATGGAACTTCTTCTGTGACTTTGTCTCCTTTGTACGAAACAGCACATCCACCAACTTTCACAAATGGAATACAATATTCATTTATAACAGAAAGTTGTGCAACAGCCCGTGAAACAGCATAATCGTACTGTTCCCTGTATTTTTTATTGTGTCCTAAATCTTCTGCTCTTCCATGCACGCAGAGAACATTTTTTAACTGTAATTTGGAAACCGTATCTTCCAGAAATTTTATTCTCTTATTCAATGAATCCATCAATGTCACCTGAACATCCGGAAAAGCAATTGCAATGGGAATGCCGGGAAATCCCGCACCGGTCCCCACATCAATCAGTTTTTTTGATTTTCTGTTTTCATCCGATTTTACAAGTGTTTCACGTGGAACACTTGTCAGAATTGAAAAGCTGTCCAGAAAATGTTTTGTATAGACATCCTCTTCATCTGTGATTGCTGTCAGATTCATCACCTTGTTCCATTCAATCAGATTTTCATAAAATATTCTGAGCTGTTCCAGTTGATCTGTATTTAATGTAAAATCCGGGATGAATTGTTCCAATCTGCTGATAAACTGTTCTTCTATATTATTCATAATAGGGACTTACCTTTTTTCCAAATAGATTAATAATACGGCAATATCTGCAGGAGTTACACCTGACATACGTGATGCCTGTCCGATAGAGGAGGGGCGAAGCTCTTTTAACTTCTGTCTGGCTTCCAGACGCAGGCTTCTCACTTCATCATAATCAATGCTCTCAGGAATTTTTCGATTTTCCAGTCTGTTGAACTCTTCTACCTGCTTTTGCTGTCTTTCAATGTATCCTTCATATTTTAAATTGATTTCCACCTGCTCCGTAACTGCTTCCGGGAGTTTTGGTCTGTTCGAGTCCAAACCTGACAGCTTATCATAGGTCATTTCCGGTCTGCACAGCAGTTCTGCCAATGTGACTGCTGTTTTAAGTTCTGTTGACCCTACGCTGACCAGGTATTTCTGATTTTCGGCAGCAGCACCCACCTTGATGGATTTCAAGCGGCTCATCTCCTCTTCAATCATTCGTTTCTTCCAAAGAACATACTGATATTGTTCCTCTGTAATCAATCCGCATTCATATCCGTATTTTCGGAGGCGCAGATCGGCATTGTCCTGCCGCAGCAACAGCCGATATTCCGCTCTGCTGGTCATCATGCGGTACGGCTCCCTGTTGTCCTTACTGACAAGATCATCTATTAAAACGCCGATATAACTTTCCGATCTTTTCAGAATCAGCGGATCCTTTTTCTGAAGCTTTCTCGATGCATTAATTCCTGCAATCAATCCCTGTGCTGCAGCTTCTTCATATCCGCTGCTCCCGTTGAACTGACCCGCACAGAACAAACCCTCCGCAGCTTTAGATTCCAGAGATAATTTCAAATCATTTGCATTGATACAATCGTATTCAATGGCATACGCATTTTTTACAATCGAACAGTTTTCCAATCCAGGAACCGTTCGATACATTCTTTGCTGAACATCGTCCGGCATGGAGCTGGACATTCCATCGATATAGACTTCGTTTGTGTGACGGCCTTCCGGCTCAACGAAGACCTGATGTCTCGTCTTCTCAGCAAACTTAACAACCTTATCCTCAATAGACGGACAGTAACGCGGTCCGGTTCCCTCTATGATTCCGGCATAAATAGGGGATCGATCCAGATTCTGCCGGATAATCTCGTGTGTTTTCTCATTCGTATAAGTCAAATAACATGGTACCTGCTCAATTTGTACTGTCTCCGGATCTGTAGAATAAGAGAACGGAATTACTCTTTCGTCTCCTCTTTGGATTGTCATCTTGGAATAATCCAGGGATCTTCCATCCATACGAGCCGGCGTTCCTGTTTTGAATCGACGAAGTGAAATTCCAAGTTCTGAAAGAGAATCCTTCAGATAGGTGGAACGCTGCATTCCTGACGGTCCCGTTTCTGTGATGCTCTCACCAATAAGACATCTGGCATTTAAATAGGTTCCCGTACATATTATTACCGAGCTGCAATGATAAACCGTTCCCTGGTGAACCTGCACTCCGACAACCCGTAAGGATTCTTTTTTTTCCGATGTGATATATTTTTCCGTCAGAATCTTTGTAACCTCAGCCTGACGGATTTCAAGATTTTTCTGATTTTCCAGGACCTCTCTCATACTGCGCGAATATTCCGTCTTGTCTGCCTGTGTGCGCAGAGAATGTACGGCCGGTCCCTTCGATTTGTTCAGCATTTTAGATTGTATGAAAGTCTTATCGATATTCTTTCCCATCTCACCGCCAAGGGCATCAATTTCTCTCACCAGATGTCCCTTGGAGGAACCCCCGATATGTGGATTGCAGGGCATCATTGCAATGCTGTCCACATTCATTGTGAAGATCACCGTGCGAAATCCCATTCTGGCTGCGGCAAGAGCAGCTTCACATCCCGCATGCCCCGCTCCGATCACACACACATCTGTATCAACTTGATATTTATAATCCATCATATTCTTTTCACTTACTGTATTTCATTCTCAATACGATATCTGCTGCCTGTAAAAATTTCTCACAGCGGTCTCGCAGACGAACGGCCCCACTCATGTATCCATCGAAAGGTCTGATAAATCTGCATCTATCGAACACACATTACTTTCCAAGACAAAAGCGGCTGAAAATTTCTTCTACCAAATCGTCTTCTACTTCTTCTCCGATCATTTTTCCAAGCTGCGAATATGCATTTCGAAGATCAATCGAATAGAAATCTTCGCTGAGCCCTTTCTGAATGCTGCTTTTCGTTAATTCCAGCGAATGAATGGTATCACGAAGGAACACCTTCTGATGTTCCTCTGTAAGAAACAGTTCATTGGAATCCATAATTTCACCGAGATGAAACAACTCTAAAACAGCCTCCTTCAGCTGATCCGTTCCGCTGCCTTTAAGAAGTGATAATTTTACGGAAACTACTCTTTCTTGCGCCTGCAGATTTTGAAGGAATTCTTTCTCTCTGCATTTCTTCGCTGTATGTGTGTCATTCTGTACTTCGTTCCGCTTGTTATTTTGTTCGTTGTTTTGTTCCGTCGGTTTACTTTCTTCCAAATCTTCTTTATTCTGAATCAGAATACAGGATTTTCCAAGATCCAGCTCCTTTTGAACCAAATCTGCGATTTCTTCATCCTCTTTCGTAATTCCGGAGGAAAGATCTGTAATAAAGAGAATCAGCTGAGCCTTCTCCATTTCCTTCTTGGCTCGCTCCACTCCGATGGATTCTACCACATCCTGTGTTTTGCGAATGCCGGCTGTATCAGTAATATGAAGAATCACATCTCCAAGCCGCACGGTTTCACTCAAAGTATCTCTTGTTGTTCCTGCAATCGAGGTTACAATTGCTCTCTCCTCTCCTGTCAGGAAATTAAGAAGAGAGGACTTTCCTGCATTTGGCTTTCCAACAATTACCGTCTTAATTCCCTCCTGCAGGAGTTTTCCATTTTCTGAACGATTCAGAATTTCTCGAAGCTCTCTTAAAATATTCTCACAAACCTCTGAAAGTCTGCTCGGATAACCATCCAGTGAGTAATTTTCCGGATCATCCAGCGCAGACTCTATGAATGCAATTTCATAAAGGATTTTTTTTCTCAGATCTTTTACCTTTGATGAAACGGATCCCTGCAGCTGACGAAGGCTGTTCCTTCTTGCAAATTCGTTTTGAGAATGAATCAGATCCATGACTGCACCGGCTTCTGAAAGATCCATTCTTCCTCCAAGAAAAGCCCTTTTGGTAAATTCTCCCGGCTCCGCAGGTCTTGCTCCGGCCCTCAAAACCGCATCGAGCACACGCTCCAGCAAATAAATGCCGCCGTGAGTATTAATCTCCGCAGTGTCTTCTGTTGTATAACTGTGGGGAGCCTTCAGCCACGAAACCAGGACTTCGTCAATCATTTCCCCGCTGTCAGGATCCACAATCATTCCGTAATGGATGGTATTCGGTTTCCAGACAGGTTTCATCTTTCCCTTCGAAGTGCGGTATATTTTATTCAGAATGTTATCTGCATCAGAGCCGCTGATGCGAACAATTCCGATCCCTGCCTCGGACCTTCCGGTCGCAATCGCTGCAATCGTATCCTTCTGATCCTGATCAAAAATAAGTGCCATAATCTATTCCCTGAACCAACGCCTTCAGCTGCACCGTGAGAATTTCGGACAGCAATTCTGAACAATATCCGTTCAATTATTGTACGGACAAAAGATACTGTTCCGGCATCTGATAAATTTCAACATAAAGCTACCCTAAAATGATACCAGAGTCTGCCCGAACATAACAGAAGAGGTCCCCAAAAAGGGACCTCTTCATTCATATTCGGTATTGCATAAGATACATTTCCTGCACAGAGCACTCCGCAGGAATCAGCGCTTCATGATAATGACAACTCTGCGGTAAGGGTCCTCGCCCTCACTGTAGGTGGTTACATATCGATCCCCCTGCAGTGCAGAATGAATGACCCTTCTCTCATACGGATTCATGGGTTCAAGAGCCTGAGCCTTGTGACTCTTTTTCACCTTGAACGCAACATTTTTTGCAAGATTTTCCAAAGTCTTCTTTCGTCTTGCACGATAGTTCTCCGTATCTGCTTTTACATGAACATAGCCGGGGACATTCTTGTTGACAACAAGGGATACCAGGTATTGGATGGAATCCAGGGTCTGTCCTCTTTTGCCGATGAGAACACCCATGTCATCTCCTTCAAAATCCACATTCAGGATGTTCTCCTCTGTGTCAAAATCATACGAGATCTCAACTTCCATTCCCATTGCCTGGAACATCGGCTGCAGAAATTCTCCTGCTCTCTTCTCGAACTCTGCAATCTGGTCTTGCGTATAATCCACCTTTGGCTCTGAAGAACGACGAGAACTGCTCTCATGAGCAGCTGTCTGCGTAAAATCCTTTTTTACACTGCTTTTTCTCGATCTGGAATGCGAATCATAGCTTTTTCCATTGCTGCACCCGGCAGATCTCGTAAAGTCCGAAGCACCGAAATCTCTTTCCGACTCCTCCTTATATTCTGTGTTCTCCTGCAGCTGTGCCTCATGAACATTTCCCAGCACATCTCCGCCGGCTGCTGCAGATCCATGCTCATTTTCCTTGATTCTCGCCTTAATCACCGCATTGCGGGAATTGAAGCCCATGAATCCAAGGCTTCCCTGATCAATCACTTCATAATCCAGATTGTCGCTGGTGATGGAAAATTTACGGCACGCCGTAGTAATGCAATCATCCAGTGTTTTCTCACTGATTTCAACGTATTCGTTTGCCACAGCCATCCTCCTTTCTGTCAATCCTTCTTCTCAGATTTATTCGAGGCAGATTTTCTGGAGACGGAATTATACTCTGCCACCATATTTGCCTTTTCTGAAAGGCTTCCCTTTCGGTATTGCGGACGATTCTGTGTATTCACACTGCTCTCCGCTGCCCCCTTGCTGCCGCGGTTCTGATATCCTGCCTTCTCGGAAAGAGTCTGACGTCTGGGAGCCTCCTCCCCGGAAAGGGTCTGACCGTTTTTCGTATTCATCTGAGAATACTGCATCATGCGGTCATAAGCGGTAGGCTTATCTCCTCTCTTCTCGGCCTTCTTCCGATTCTTTTCTTCCTGCTTCTTCAGGAAGGCATCCATGTCCATCTTATCCACACTTTTATTGATGAACACCTGCTGTGCGGAGCGGATTACCGAGCCCGCAATCCAGTACAAACCCATACCTGCAGGAAGCGTGAAACAGAAAAATGCAGACATGAGCGGCATTGTGTAGTTCATTGTCTTCATGGAAGACATCATCTGATCCTGCTGTGCATCCCCGGTGGAACTATTTGCCATCGGCATCAGTGCAACATTAATCAGCTGTGTCACAGCGGCCAGAAGCGGGACACTCAGAGCAGCAATGATTCCCAGTACAGATTTCGAGGACCATGCATTCTGTAGCGTAAACCAGGGAGAGTTTCCGATATTCAATCCCAGAAAATCGTTGTATCTCTCCAGCTGAGTAACCGTATTATGAATATCACCGGAAAGACTCTCAAACGCATTTCCAAGAGCTGTCCAGTCCGCCGTAGAAAACCGGTTCAAGACATCGATGTACACATTCTGAACCGTAGCAGCCACTCCGTTTACAAAATTTTCGGATGCGAATTCTTTGGAAAACTGTGCAGCAGCCGAGGTAGATTGAAGATAATCCGTTGCTCCATCCAGCTGCATCAGGTTAGATACCAGTGGGAAGAAAGCATCTTTCACGGTTCCGACGTATGCAGGAATGTTGTAAATAACCCGGTACAAAGCAAACAGAATCGGCATCTGAATCAACAGCTGCAGGCAGCTTCCCATAGGGGAAACTCCGTACTTCTGGTACAGAGCCTGCTGTTCCTCATTCATCCGCATCATGGACTCCTGGTCCTTGCGGTTCTTATACTTTGCCTGAATCTTTGCGAGCTCCGGCTGCATCTTCTGCTGAAGTTTTGAAAATTTCTGCTGACGAACGGTCAGAGGCATCAGCGCCATGTAAATAATAATCGTGAAAATAATGATTGCAAGACCGATGTTTGGAATTCCGATTTTATCCAGAACAATGAAAATTCCGTTCATCAAAAGTCCGAGAAGTCTGGCAATAGGTCCTATAATGAATGTAGTGCTGGCTGTCCATGCCATAGGATTTCTATTCTCCTTTCAGTCATCATGTCAGGGAACCGGATCATATCCTCCGTGAGAAAACGGATTGCAGCGAAGAATTCTCCACATCGTCAGAAGACCGCCCTTCCATGCTCCATATTTCTCAATTGCTTCCAGGCCATACTCAGAGCAGGTAGGAGTATACGGACACTTCGTTGATTTCAGAGGAGACAGGTATTTACGATAAAACCGAATTCCTGCCAGCATGATTTCCTTCATCATTTTCTGATTCCCCATGATAAATTCCGGCTTTTTTCAACAGGAAGAGGAGCGCTCTTTCGATCTCATAATAACTGGCACCGTCTGCCGATCTGCGCCCGACGACCACAATATCCGAACCACTATCGAATGTATGTTCATGCAGTCTGTAACTCTCATGCACCAGCCGCTTTATCCTGTGCCTGAC
>CAVAJA010000234.1:0-2308 GCA_963588615.1 Lachnospiraceae bacterium
GTCACACATTCTACCACCAAATACATGGACGGCCATGGCGCAGGCGTCGGCGGAGCCATTGTCGACAGCGGCAAGTTTGACTGGATGGCACACAAGGATAAATATCCGGGTCTGTGTACGCCCGATGAGAGCTACCACGGTGTCACCTATGTGGAGCGCTTCGGAAACGGCGGCGCCTTCATCACCAAATGCACCACACAGCTCATGCGTGACCTTGGTTCCATCCAGAGTCCCCAGAATGCCTTCCTGCTGAATCTTGGCCTGGAGAGCCTGCATGTACGCATGGCCCGCCACTGTGAAAACGGACAGGCGGTCGCTGAATTCCTGCAAAATCACGAGAAGGTCGCCTATGTCAACTACTGCGGTCTTCCCGGCGACAAATATCACGCACTCGCCGAAAAATATCTCCCGAACGGAAGCTGCGGTGTTGTCTCCTTCGGCCTTAAGGGCGGCCGCGAGGCAGCCAGCAAGTTCATGAAAAATCTGAAGCTGGCAGCCATTGAGACACATGTGGCAGATGCCAGGACCTGCTGCCTCAATCCTGCCTCCAGCACCCACCGTCAGATGAATGACGAACAGCTAAGAGAAGCCGGTGTTCCTGCCGAGCTGGTCCGCATGAGCTGCGGCATCGAGGATAAAGAGGATCTGATTGCTGACCTTGCGCAGGCATTGGATCAGATTTAATCCACGCCATTGCTCCAATCACTTTAAGAAAAGCCTCTGTCTGTGAGGCGACCCCAAAAAATCCAACTTCTTGTGGTCACCTCACAGGCAGAGGCTTTTTCTTATTGCCAAGCTGCAGCTTTCTCGATCTCCTCACTTTGTATGAACATCAACAGAAACGAGACCAGCAGCAGTCCGCAGGAAATCCAGATCATACGCTGATCCATTTTCTTGGCAAGAACTCCGCCAAGCCCCGCTCCAGACAGGAACAGGAGAATTACCACCATATACTGGCCGAACTTGCGCAGATATTCCCTGTCCTTTGTTGATACAAATCTGCTGAGTGCCTCCATTCCGCTGCGCATATTTCCGATGCACATCGTACTGGCGTAGGCATGTCCGTTGACCTTGCGGAATGCCTGCACCTGCATAGCACAGGAAAACGATGTAATTGCATTCGCAACAAGGTTGATCACACCTTCCTTCAGCGGCATAAACCCGACAAGAAACAGCATCAGAATTTCCAGGGCTACAATAATCTGTCTCCAGTGAATTGTTCTGCTTCCCTTGAACCTCACGCGAATCTGTTCCGCCGTAAAGACCCCCAATGCAAAAAATATGACAGGGAAAAGATATCGAAGTCCTGTGGAAAACTCCCCGCTGAAAAAACCAACTCCCATCAGCACAATGTTGCCCGTCTGCGCATTTGCAAACACTTTCCCTCTCAGAAAATAAGAGTATGCATCCTGCATTCCTCCGGACAGCGTAAGCGCAGCCATCACACTCGTTGCCTCTGACATTTGTTTGTCGTTCCAACGCCTTTTATATTTCAACGCAACGTTCCTCCTTTCGCAAAAGTCCTGCAGCAAGTCGGCCGTTTTGAATCCGCCTGTGCTCGAGCCGTCTTTCCTTTCCGCATTACCTCGGTCACCCATTGTAACGCCCGTGACAATTCCATTCAATTCCTCGCACCGCATATTTTCTGACATCTCTTTTCCTGCTGTTTCTTGTAGGCGTTGAATGCAGCGTGTTCCGTCTTGTATTTCTCTTCCCACTTGCCACTCTCGCCCTGCTTTGCCTCCAGATCACTCAATTTCGTCTGTGCGTCCTTCAGCTTGTCTGCGTCGCTCTGCAACGATACGATCTTGTCGTTGAGTGCGTCCACCGTCTCCATGTGGAGACCGACCAATCTTGCCGTCTGCTCTTCGACGGATAAGGATTCATCCTCAAGAATTGCCCGAATATCTTTACGTTTAAATGCCATTGTCTTTCCCTTTCTGGCGGTTCTTTGCCATCAGCAACCGCAGTCCTTTGCGTTTACTGTGTGGATTTTCCCACGGAATGAAGGCTGTGATATGTCAATCTGCAGGCACAAAAAAACAGCACCCGTTTTCGAGTGCTGTCCCTTCGTTTTACTTCAATGCATCCTCAAATATTTTTTTGTACATGTCGAGATGTGCTGTGACTGCAGGTTTCAGCCACGGGTCTGGTCGCATCCCCCTCGTTCTGTGCCAGTTCCCGTCCTCGTCCTTCCACGACCACGCTGTCTTGCGTCCGCCTTTTTTGGCGAATATGCCTGTACCCGTCTCGATATACTTGCCATACTCAACATTTGTCCCGATGTAAACTGCGGGCTCAGAGGTGT
>CAVAJA010000235.1:0-5207 GCA_963588615.1 Lachnospiraceae bacterium
GCTCAGCTTGGCTAGAGCGCCTGGTTTGGGACCAGGAGGCCGCAGGTTCGAATCCTGTCGCCCCGAGGCTTTGGGACCCCCGTAATTTCAACAAATGTTGATTTTACGGGGGTTTCTGGTTCATATTATATCCGACAGAAGAATCATAAGTTGATGGAAAGGACAGCATGGTTGACAAGGAAGGACCGTAGCTGAATAATGCACGTATATAAGAGGAAGTTTGCGGGAGGCCTATGACAGCAACAATTGCAAACAACAGAAACAGAACAGGCTCTTTTCTGAAAAGAGCGCAGAAGCTGCAGCCGGTGATGGAGAGGGTGTTCTTTCCGATCATCTTATTCCTGTGGCCCTTATGGGGCATCTGGAGCGGTGTGGATGTTACGGATGCGGGATTCAGTCTGGGCAATTATCAGCTGCTGAAGGGCGGGATGTGGTTTTATGCGACATTTCTGGCCAACCAGGCCGGCCGTCTTCTCATGGCGCTGCCAGGCGGGAGCGGACTTCTTGCCATGAATCTGAAGGCGGCGCTTCTGATATCGGTGACGGTTTTGTTCGCGTATGATACGCTGAAGCGGCTGATGCCGGGGTGGATGGTGTTCCTCGGAGAGATGCTGGCGGTCGCTGTATTCTGGTGTCCTGTCACCATTTTATACAATTCTCTTTCTTATGTATTTCTGGCGTTTGCCTGCCTGTGCCTGTTCCGCGCAGTCAACAGTGTCCCGCACAGCGGCAGGTGGTATCTGATTGCGGGAATTTTCCTGGGACTTAATCTGTTCGTTCGATTTTCCAATGCGATGCAGGCGCTGCTGATCCTGGCCGTGTGGGCGGAGGAACATTTTTCGGAAAGATCCTTTGGAAGGGCGGCAGAGGACACCATTTTGTGCATCGTCGGATATTTTCTCGGAGCAGGCAGCATGCTGCTGTGGATTGCCGCAGGCTACGGGATTGACAGCTATGTGGAGGGAATCGAGCAGCTGTTCACCATGGGAGGCGATTATACCCTGCCGGAGATGCTGACCGTCACGCTGGAGGCGTACGGAACCGCAATGATGTGGGCTTTTTTCATGCTTGCGTGGGTAATGGCCGGCATTATTCTGCAGAAGCTTCCGATTCTGAAAAAGAGAAGAAAAGTAAAATACATTGTCTACTGTGCCGGCATCGCTGTTTTATTCCGCTTCTACTGGGGACGGGGCATGTTCACCGTGAATTATCAGGATTACTGGTGCATGTTCAACTGGATGATGCTGTTCGTGATCGTTTCCGTTGTCGTGGATGTGATCTGTCTCATGGGCGGGTACCGGGCTTCGTCGGACGAGCAGTTTCTGGCTGCCGTGTCGCTCATTCTGATCCTGATCCTTCCGTTTGGATCCAACAACTATACCTTTCCGATTCTGCTGGAGCTGTTCGTCATTGCACCGTTCACGCTGTGGATGTTCCGCAGAATCTGGCAGGAGCACAGACGGGAGGCCGGGCATTTTCCGTGGTATAGTATGGGTATCGTCCTGCTCGTGACCGTGTTGGTGCAGGGGAGCCTGTTTCACATATGCTATTCCTTTCGGGACGGAACAGATGGAACGAAGCGGACGGCGAGGATCACGGCGATTCCGTCGGCAGAAGGAATGCTGACAACACCGGAGAACAAAGAGGAGCTGGAGGGAGTCTATACATATCTGCAGGAGGAGGAGCTCACAGGACGTGCACTTGTGTCCTATGGGACAGCACCGGGGCTGAATTATCTTTTCGGAATGCGGGCAGGGCTGTCGAGCACCTGGCCGGATCTTTCAAGTTTTCTTTCGGAGAGCCGGTTTGCAAAGGAACTGCGGGAGTTGTCAGGAGTCGCCCTTGCGGGGCACAAGGAGGCACTCCCTGTTGTCATTCTCCATCGCACGGAGGCGGACGGGGAGGAAATTGACACGGATCAGACGAGCCAGGAAGGGCGCAAGGGGAGACTTCTTTTGGATTATCTGGAGGAGACAGGCTATATGACAGCCTATGAAACAGCCCATTACATTGTAAAGACGGCACAGTAGCAATGTGCCGCGGCAGATTTTGCAGGAAAGCTTCGAAATCGCTGCTGTTCAAGGAATGCTGCCGAAAGAGGAGGAAAAATGGAATTGAGAATTCCCTTCAATATCCCGCCTTATGTGGGAACAGAGATGGATAAGCTTCGGGAGGCCTGTGAGGTAAATCGGAAGATCTGCGGAGACGGGCCTTTTACCAGGTGGTGTAAGGACTGGATAGAAGAGAGAACAGGAACGGCAGAGTGCCTTCTGACGACCAGCGGAACCGATGCACTGGAGATGGCAGCACATCTGTCTCATCTGCAGCCCGGGGACGAGGTGATCATGCCGAGCTATACGTTCTGTTCCACGGCAGACGCCTTTGTTCTGCGGGGGGCTGTGCCGGTGTTCGTGGACATTCGACCGGATACGATGAACATTGATGAGAATAAGATCGAAGAGGCCATTACCGATAAGACCAGAGCGATCGTAGTCGTGCATTATGCCGGCGTTGCCTGCGAGATGGATGTCATAGGAGAGATCGCAAGGCGGCACGGACTGCTGGTGATCGAAGACGCCGCACAGGGTGTGATGAGCAGCTACAAAGGGAAAGCTCTGGGCAGCATCGGGGATTATGGGTGCTATTCTTTTCATGAGACCAAGAACTACTCGATGGGAGAAGGCGGCGCCATTCTGATTCGCGATGAAGATAAGATTGATGAGGCTGAGATTCTGAGGGAGAAGGGAACCAATCGAAGCCAGTATTATCGCGGACAGATCGATAAATACACGTGGGTGGACTACGGCAGCTCGTATCTTCCCAGCGAACTGAATGCGGCGTATCTGTCTGCACAGCTGGAAAAGGCGGATGAGATCAATCTTGCCCGCCTTGCCAGATGGCAGCAATATTATGAGGCACTGTCTCCCCTTGCAGAGGAAGGGCATATCGAGCTTCCAGTGATTCCGGAAGGATGCGTTCACAATGCGCATATGTTTTATATTAAGACAAAAGATATCAAGGAGAGGCAGGAGCTGATCGGCGCTCTGCGGGAAAAGGGAATTCTGGCGGTGTTTCACTACATTCCGCTGCACTCGAGTCCGGCAGGGCGTAAGTTCGGACGATTCCACGGAGAAGATGTCTATACCACGAGAGAGAGTGAGCGGCTTCTTCGCCTGCCGATGTATTATTCGCTGACGCAGGAGAATGTGGAGGACGTGGTGTCGGTTATTACCGAGTTCTACAAATGATGCATCGGGGAACTGCGATTGAAGAGAACAATTCAGGATCAATCCAATAAACAGATGTGGACAGAAAGGGCGTTGGCGGCAGCGGCGGCGCTCTTTCTGGCTTTTTTCATGGGAAGATATCTGACGATCTATTATGATCTGAATGACGATTCTTTAATGGCAGAGATTCTGGCGGGGAGTTTTACGGGAACCCCGGCTTCACACAACATTCAGAGCTACTATCCTTTGACGGTGCTGCTGGCATTTTTATATAGACTGAATTGGTCAATTGATTGGTACAGCGGTTTCCTCCTTCTGCTGCAGTACGGAGGAGCGGTGCTGGTTGTCTGGAGAATCCTGCGGGATTGCAGGGATCGGAAAAAGAGATATGCTGCCGTGCTCCTGGCCGTACTGGCGGCTGCAGGACTTTTGCAGGAACATTACGTGTATCTGCAGTATTCTGTGACCGTCGGCATTCTGGGGGCGGCTGCCGTTTTTTTGTTCCTGACGATGAATCCGCAAAGACATCAGGAAAACGGAATGGGAGTGCAGAGGGCATGGCTGCGGGAACTGATGCCGCCGATCGGGATCATCCTGGCTGGTTTTTTGCTGCGCTCGGAAATGATGCTCTTTGTGGGACCTTTTGCGGCGCTGGCTTTTCTGATCCGGACGAAGGAGCTGTGTTTTGGAGAACAGGGGGAAGGAACGGAAAGGAATCAAGCTGCTGCACCGCGGAGAATGAGGGAATTCCTGCAGGTATGCGGACTGACATTTGTTCTGACCGTCGGCGGAATGGGAATCTGCTGGCTGGGGAACCAGGTCGGCTGCAGCAGCAGGGAGTGGAAGGAATTCTATCAGCTGTTTGATGCCAGAACACAGCTGTATGATTTTCAGAAGCTTCCGACCTATGAGGAAAATCAGGAATTCTATGACAGCATCGGTCTGGATTCCGCACAGGTGCAGCTGATTCTGAATTACAACTATGGACTGGATCAGAATATTGATGCCAAGACGCTTCAGACCATTGCAGATTATGCCGCAGAAAAGGCAGCAGCTCAAAAGAGTACGGGACAAAGGCTGAAGGATGCTCTCTGGGACTACCGTGAGGCGATGCTCGGAAGAGGGGAGCATGCAGGGGAACCGTATCCTGTTATTGCGGCTGTATTGTACTTGTCTGCGCTGGGATCGAGTCTGGGATCTGGCCGGATCCCGGTTTCCGGCGATGCCGGGACTTTGGCACAAAATCGGAGCAGCCGGGGACGTGTGTTGGCGGGAGTGCGCGTTAAGGCGGGAGAGATCCTGCTGACGGCGGTGGTGTTCGCGCTTCGGAGTGCCTTGTTCCTGTATCTGTATTATCACAACCGGCCGGTGGTTCGGCTGACACACAGCCTTTATCTGTGTGAGGCTGTTTTTCTCCTGTGGATTTTATGGAGGAATGTTTCAGACAAGGGGAGGGCTGCCTTCCTGTGCTGCGCGGCGGCAGTTCTTGCACTGGGGTATGGATCTGTCTGGCAGACGGCGCAGATCCGCACACAGCAAAGCATTCGCATACAGAACAATGCGCCGTATCTGGAGCTGCAGGAGTACGCGAGAAATCATCCGGATAATATTTACCTGCTGGATGTATATTCTACAGTCAGTTTCTCGGATGCTGTCGGGACGGCGGCGGCGGTCCCCGTGAATCTGGATCTTCTGGGAGGATGGGCCAGCAAGAGTCCGCTGGAAAGGGATAAACTGTGCGCGCTTGGAGTGGAGCAGGATGCGATCCAATGTGAGGGGGGCACTTATGTTGCACAGATCCTTCAAATGGAAGAGAATGTATATGTTGCAGCAGAGGCCTCGGCAGACGTGGAATGGCTTTCCGATTACTACTCCTATCTGGGGGAGGAAGTCACCGTTTCGGAGACGGACCGCATCGGAGAGAACTGGATCATTTATGCGGTAAACAGCAACTGATTGCTGACGGAGCGGCTTTTTGAG
>CAVAJA010000236.1:0-7258 GCA_963588615.1 Lachnospiraceae bacterium
GGATGGGGTATGGGCAGAACGGGAAAAAACAGGAGCCGAGGCACCCGCACGAAGTCCGCTGGAAATTGCTGTATTCTGACAGAATACGCAGCCCAGGCTGCAGCCGGTAAAAAATACGGCACCGGAGCCGGAGGAACCGCTGATGCAGGGTTCTTCGTAGTACATAAGGGCTGCCCTGGCTGCACGTATCACAGCAGGAATGCCGCAGAAGCCAAGTTCGCCGGCGGTGCGGTTTACCCGGCATTCTCTCGGACAGAGCGTACAGTTGGAAAGATCCATGAGATTCGACATAGTCACCATCCGGACAAGAGACTGAAAAATAAAAAAGCCTGCCTGTGGCAAGACCCGGGCACGGTACCGGATGCATTGCTCCGCCAGGTTTCCTTACGGCACATGGAGGTTGCTGCTTAGTGCTGCTTCGTTCCCGATCTGACACGGTTCGCAGGTTCCATTGCGCAAGACCCGAACATCAATACAATGCACCCGGGCGGCTGCCCGAGCCCTGCCACAGGCAGGCTGTCTATGTACTATATCAAAAAGGAACATCGATTTCAATCGGAATATGACAGTCAGGTGTGTCCTCCCTTCTCTCGATTGCGGACGCGCAGCTGTCGAAAGAACTGCTGCAGGAGAGCACGGCATTCGTCTGTGAGGACGTCGCGTGTAATCTCGGACTGGTGCATGAGCTGCTCACAGGCAACAATGTTCAGAATGGAACCGGCACAGCCGGATTTGTCGCTGGGCGCTCCAATGACGACCCGGTCGATGCGGGCTTGTTCAATGGCTCCGGCACACATAGGGCATGGCTCCAGAGTGCAGTACAGTGTGCAGCCCTCCAGGCGCCAGTCTCCCATTTTCCTGCTCGCTTTACGGATGGCAGTGATCTCGGCATGAGACAACGTAGAATGATCGGTATTGCGGCGATTGTAGCCCCGGCCGATGACCTTCCCCCCGCAGACAATAACGCAGCCGATGGGAACCTCTCCAAGGGCCATGGCCTTTTTGGCCTGTGTCAGAGCCTGACGCATATATCGTTCATCCTCTGTGAGCTTCATGTAATGTTCTCCTTGCGCAAATGTGCATCGGAATATATGATAAGCATGTCAAATACCCGAGAGCCGATAGGAATAGGTTAATTGGTATGAAATAAAGTGAAACAGTATTAACTGCAGTTCACTTAATGAGCGGGTTTGTAAAAAGGACAAGAGGTATTGTATATGAAGATTTCGACCAAGGGAAGATATGCGCTGCGAATGATGCTGGATCTTGCGGTTCATGATACGGGCGAGTATATTTCTCTGAAGGATATTTCGGAGCGGCAGGATATCACGGTTAAATATCTGGAGCAGATCGTGACGGCACTGACCAGAAACGGCTTCCTGCGTTCACAGCGGGGGAACAACGGGGGATATCGTCTGTCGCGGCGTCCATCGGAGTATACGGTGGGTGCGATCCTTCGGACGATGGAAGGACCGCTGGAGCCGGTACCCTGTCTGGAGGGCACGCGCAGCGAATGTGTTCGAAGTGCAGATTGTGCGGTACTTCCCTTCTGGAAAGGCTTTTCGAAGGTCATCAATGATTATGCGGACAGCGTGACACTCCAGGATCTCAAGGATCAGGCAGCTGCTTTGGTCGGGTATGATTTTGTCATATGACAGAAAAGGAAGAGAACAAAGATCGACTGCCGGCAGGCACGTCAGCATTATAAGGAAGGTATATTATGTCAGATATTTTATTGCAGGTATCAGATCTGTCGGCGGCAATTGAGGAAGGCGAGCTGCTGCATCATATTGATCTGAGCATCAAACCGGGTGAGACGCATGTCCTTATGGGACCGAACGGAGCAGGCAAGTCTACCCTCGGCTACACGCTGATGGGAAACCCGAATTACAAGGTGACGAGCGGCAGAATTGTGCTGAATGGGGAGGACATCACGGATTTATCGGCCGATAAGAGGGCGCAGAAGGGGATGTTTCTTTCATTTCAGAATCCGCTTGAGGTTCCGGGACTTTCTCTGGAGGCATTTCTTCGCAACGCCATTCGACAGAAAACCGGGAAGCCGCTCAAAATTTTTCAGTTCAAAAAAGAACTGGAAGCAACGATGGGACTGCTGAACATGGACGATTCTTATGCGGATCGTGATTTGAATGTAGGCTTTTCCGGCGGTGAGAAGAAAAAAGCAGAGATCCTCCAGCTCCTGATGCTGAATCCGAAGCTGGCGATTCTGGATGAGACGGATTCGGGTCTGGATGTCGATGCCGTGAGAGTGGTTTCCAAAGGCATTGAAGAATATCAGAAGAAGAGAAACGGTGCGCTCCTCGTGATTACGCATTCCACAAGAATTCTGGAGGCGCTAAAGGTGGATTACACGCATGTTCTGGTAAAGGGCAGGCTGGTACATACCGGAGGTGCAGAACTGGTGGATGAGATCAACCTGCACGGCTTCGAGAAATTCACAGAGGCTTAAGCACCTGTGCGCGGCGGTTTCACCGCAAATCAGCAGCACACGGCAGGCAATGGACCTGTATGCGGGATCACTGCTGCACCGCAGACTGGCATTGGTGGGGAAAGAAGAATTCTGTCCCCGGCATAATTAGAGGTAGATATGGCAGAACAGATGGTACAGGATGTCAATCGTAGTCTGTACGATTTCAAGGACGATGAATCACAGGGCTTTTATCGCATGGAGGAGGGCCTCACGGCAGATATCGTCGAGCGGATATCCGAAGAGAAAAAAGATCCGGATTGGATGCGCGAGTTCCGTTTAAAGTGCCTGGACTTATATAACGAGATGAGGGTTCCGGACTGGGGGCCGCCGATTGACGGACTGGACATGGATCGAATCTCCTCCTATGTCCGTTCACGGTCTGACATGAAGGGAGACTGGAGCGAGGTGCCGGATGAGATTAAGAACACTTTTGAGAAGCTGGGAATTCCGCAGGCGGAACGGGAATCTCTGGCGGGAGTCGGCGCCCAGTATGATTCGGAACTCGTCTATCACAATCTTCAGGATGATGTGGCCAGACAGGGAGTGGTTTATACCGGGTTTGAGGAGGCTGTGACCGGCGAATATTCGGACATGGTAAAGGAGTATTTCATGCATCTGGTTCCGCCCACGGACCACAAGTTCGCAGCACTTCACGGCGCCGTGTGGTCAGGCGGGTCATTTGTGTATGTCCCCAAAGGGGTGAAGGTGGAGATTCCGCTGCAGTCCTATTTTCGTCTGAACGCAAAAGGGGCCGGACAGTTTGAACATACTCTGATCATTGTGGATGAGGGGGCGGATCTGCACTTTATTGAAGGCTGCTCTGCGCCTAAATATAACATTGCGAATCTTCATGCGGGCTGTGTGGAACTCTATGTCAAAAAGAATGCGAGACTGCGGTACTCCACCATCGAGAACTGGTCCAAGAACATGTACAACCTGAACACCAAGAGAGCTCTGGTGGAGGACGGCGCCAGGATGGAGTGGGTGTCCGGTTCATTCGGTTCCCATGTATCTTACCTGTATCCGACAACGATTCTGAAGGGAGACGGCTCTCACTGCGAGTTTACCGGCATCACGTTCGCCGGCGGCGGCCAGAATCTGGATACCGGTGCGAAAATGATTCATCTTGGAGAGGATACTTCTTCCTATATCAATACCAAATCCATTTCCAAGGACGGAGGTGTCAGCACCTATCGCAGCAGCATAGAGATCCGCAAGACTGCAAAAAGGGCAAAGGCTTCTGTGGATTGTGCGTCCCTGATGCTGGATGACATTTCACGTTCGGACACCATTCCGTGTATGGATGTCAGAACAGCGGATGCGGATGTGGGTCATGAGGCGAAGATCGGCCGCATCAGTGACGAAGCAGTGTTCTATCTGATGTCGAGGGGAATCAGCGAATCGGAGGCAAGAGCAATGATTGTGTCCGGATTTGCAGATCCCGTCAGCAAGGAACTGCCGCTGGAGTATGCGGCGGAGATGAACAATCTGATTCGCCTGGAAATGGAGGGAATGTAAATGAACCATGGACCGATATCGGTGGGCCATATTCCATCCCCTACATGGAATCATCTGGATGCCAATGCCGGGAGAGTGGAAGATGCGATCTCTCTTCGGACGGGGATCGAAACGAATTTCGGAGAGCTTCCGGAGGGCGTCAGTTATAAGAGCCTGACCTTTGCGCGGGCGGCAAAATGGCTGAAAGAGCACGCACCGGAGGAACAGGCGGAATATGTGGTTGCGGGAAAGAAACCGATTTACCATCCGCAGTCCTTTGGAACGGGGCTTGGACAGGAATTTGACGAGCTTCTGGATGAGACCGGAACGGAATATAAGCTGCTGGAGACGGCACCGAAGGTGTCGGTGAAGGAACCGATTGTCTGGAGCATCGACTTTCAGGACGGAAATGAAGCCTCTCAGGGACAGCTGATTCATGTGGGGGCCGGCAGCAGCCTGACGGTTGTACTCAGTGTCCGCTCTGAGCGGAACGCAGAGGGAACGGCGGCGCTCTCGACGAAAATTGTGCTGGAAAAGGGGGCGCAGCTGACCCTGGTGAAGGCGCAGCTTCTGGGACAGAATTACATCTTTCTGGATGATACCGGGGCGACTCTGGGAGAGGACGCAGCACTCCGAATGATTCAGATTGAGTTGGGAGGTGCGGCGGTCTATGTCGGGACGCAGCCGGAGCTTATCGGCAGCCGTTCTTCCTTTGAGGCGAAGGTCGGGTATCTTGGAAAGGGAGACCGCGGACTGGACATCAATTACAATGTGGTTCAGCGGGGGCGCAGAACTGCTTCTGCGATGACTTTTGACGGTGTATTGGATGACAACAGCAGGAAGGCTTTCCGGGGAACGATTGATTTCCGCAGAGGATCCAAGGGATCCAAGGGGGATGAGCAGGAAAATGTTCTGCTGCTGTCAGATGACATTGTGAATAAAACGCTGCCGATCATTCTCTGCGAAGAGGAGGATGTGGAAGGGCGTCACGGCGCCTCCATCGGGCAGCTGGATGAGGAGATGCTGTTCTACATGGCGACCCGCTGTATCGACAGAAAAGAAGCAGAACAGATCATGGTTCGGGCCAGACTTGGTGCAGTGATCCGGGAAATTCCGGACATGCCTCTTCGCGCAGAACTGATGAACAGGATCGAGGAGGCATTTAGAAAATGAGCACAGCGAGTACATTGAAAGCGGTGAAGAGCGCAAATGCATTCCGGAAGGATTTTGCAATTCTGGAACACAGCGATGTTGTTTATTTTGACAATGCGGCGACAACGCAGAGACCGCAGTGCGTCATGGACGCAATGGACCACTTCAATTCGTCCTGCAATGCCAACCCGCTGCGAGGCCTGTACGGCTGGAGCATCCAGGCCACGGATGAGTATGAAAAGGCAAGACATAAAGCAGCATCGCTGATCGGTGCGGCACAGGACGAGGAGATTATTTTCACCAGAAACACCACAGAGTCCTTGAATCTGGTGGCCTACAGTTATGGCTTGAGCCATCTGCACGAGGGCGACGAGATCGTGATCACGGTTATGGAGCATCACTCCAACATTTTGCCGTGGCAGATGGTGTGTCGGCAGACAGGAGCGAAGCTGGTTTATCTGGAGCCCTCACCGGACGGGACGCTCTCAGAGGAAGAGCTGCGAAGCAAGATCACGAGGAATACGAAGATTGTCTCGATGGGACATGTCAGCAATGTTCTTGGCGTCACCAATCCGGTGAAACTGGCGGCAAGGCTGGCACATGAAAACGGAGCTGTGTGCGTTGTGGACGGAGCACAGTCCACGCCGCACATGGCGGTAAACGTGCAGGAAATCGGCTGTGACTTCTATGCGTTCTCCGGGCACAAGCTGATGGGACCGATGGGAATCGGCTGTCTTTACGGCCGCATGGAACTTCTGGAGAAGATGCCTCCTTTTCTGACCGGCGGTGAGATGATTGAATATGTGGACAGGCAGAATGCAACCTATGCCGAAGTTCCGCATAAATTTGAAGCGGGAACGGTGAATGCGACCGGCGCAGTGGGGCTGGGAGCGGCGATAGAATATCTGCAGAAGGTCGGATTTGATACCATCCGCAGCACAGAGGATGCACTGGCAGCCCGAATGATCGATCGGCTGCGGCAGATTCCGGAGGTGACGCTGTACGGGTCTTCGGATCCTCTGAAGCACAACGGCATCGTGACCTTCAACATTGAGGGCTGTCATCCTCATGATGTGGCGTCTGTTCTGGATACAGAGCATATTGCGGTTCGCGCCGGGCATCATTGTGCGCAGCCTCTGATGAAATTCCTGGGGGCAAATGCGACGGTTCGTGCGAGTTTGTATTTCTACAACACAGAGGAAGAGGTTGATCGCTTTACAGAGGCGATCTCGAAAGTGAGAGGCTGGCTTGGATATTAAATCGCTGTATCGTGAAATTGTAAATGAGCATAATCTGCATCCGGGACATAAGCATGATCTGGAAAATCCGTCTGTTGTGCTGAACGGTGTGAATCCAAGCTGCGGGGATGACATCAATCTGCAGCTTCTCGTGAAGAATGGAATCATTGAGGATGCGTCCTTCAACGGAAGCGGCTGTGCGGTGTCCCAGGCCAGTGCGGATATGATGTGCGATCTGGTCATCGGCCGGACGAAGGAAGAAGCTCTGCGGCTTGCGGAGATCTTCATGGGGATGATCAAGGGAACGGCAACGGAGGAGGAAAAAGAGCAGCTCGATGAGGCTGCCTCACTGGAAGATATTGCCCACATGCCTGCCCGGGTAAAATGCGCAACCCTTGGATGGCGGACGATGAAGGAAATCATTGATAAGCTGCAGGAGGAAGGAATTCCGGATTCTGCTGTTTCCGGGACCGGCAGTGATGCCTGCGGCGCGTGTGAACTGCCGAGGACTTGAGTTGAGAAAGAGCACATGACGGATGTGTGCAGGGGGATGCTGCATGAGCGGCCGCTTTTTATGGGAGGTCGCTGCATATGCAGTCAGGAGAAGCTGTGTCGGATTCGAATGTAACGAAAAATGCACTGGCGGCATCGATGAAGAAGCTGATGCTCCAGAGGCCATTTGAGAAAATCAGCGTGTCGGATATCTGCGGAGACTGCGGAGTCAACCGGAAGAGCTTCTATTACCATTTTCGGGATAAATACGATTTGGTGAACTGGATTTTCTACGTAGGTTTTGTGGAGGGCATGAATCTGGCCAGCTATGAGAGCGGTTGGGACTGTCTGGCGGATACGCTGCGTTTTTTTTATGCAGATAAGGCTTTTT
>CAVAJA010000237.1:0-3575 GCA_963588615.1 Lachnospiraceae bacterium
TCCGTGCTGTCCCCTGCCGTGACATCTACGGGATCTTTGTAATACAGCACCGTATCCTGTACGCTGAGTTCCGGATGGAACACGTGAACATCCGCTGCCGCCTCCTGCTTCCATTCTGTGAAATGACCCTCTGCTGCAGGAGACACCCTGCAGATCAGAACATAGCGCCCGCAAGAATCCGCCTCGGATGTTTTCCAGGACCACTCGCATTCTCCGGCAGCCGTTCCTGCCGGAATGTTCAGCGTCCCCACCGTTTCTCCATCCTCCGTCTGCAGTTCACAGGCAATGTCAACGTAAGCGTTCCGGCTCCCGTCTGCGGTCCAGCTCTCTTCCCTGGTGATCAGCTCCTGCAGCTGCACCTTGTCCGGAACATAAACCCGCTGATCCCGCATGCCGATCTGATAACGCAGCCGAATATCCGCCGCAGGAACCGGATAAAGAACTGCGGCCTCACCATTCTGATAAAGTCCGGATTCTGTACTGTTCGTTGGAAGATGATTGCCGCCGAATGTTCCCTGCGGCTGAATGGTAAATGAAATGATGAGCTTTCTGCCCCGATCGTTTTCTCCCCCGTTTCCAGACACATGAGGATCCTCCGATACATAATTTGCAGCATAGTCAAATCCGCTGACGATGACCTTCTGCGAGAATGCCTCAATGCTCACCTGGTCTGTGAGATCACGGATCACTCCCCAACTGCCGTTTCCCAGATAATCCTGGGAAGAGACGGTTATTCCCCTCTCGGAATTCAGTGAAAACGGAGCAAGAATCTCATCCTGTGCCTGCGCAGTGCCGTTCAGCTCCATATCTGCCGTCCCAATATCCTCCACAATGTTCCGGAAGACGTCCTTCAGGGCAGATGATGCCGCTGCTGTGTAATAGTAGGTTTCTCTGTCCGCCCCTCTCGTGCTGCCTTGATCTGAGAGATCCTCAGCATTCGGAGTATCCATGTCCTGCGCATGCGGATTGTCGGAAGAAATCAGATACATAAACCGGTTGATCAATGCCAGTCCGTTTTCATCAGATGTGTTGTAATAGGATCGTTTTTTGTTATAGAAGGGTGCAATATAGGCGTCATCGCTGATTTTGGTATACGTCGGCATCTCCTCTCCGGGCACAGAACTTGCCAGCGGTTCTACCGTAATGGTGAATATCTTCACACCGCTTTCCTTCATCTGTCTTGCCGTGGCAATGCACTGATTGGCCTTTTCCATCACAAAGCCAACCTGACTTTCATGGTTCGGTACCCCATCGGTATACAGAATCACTACGCGGTTCCTTTCGGCATCCGCCTGTTCATCGATCACCTGTTTCGCATAGCGCATGCCTTCATCGATTCTCGTCCGGCCTGCATAGCTCAGACTGTTGATCGCGGCCCGCGCCTCCTCGGCTCCCTGTGCGTCTGCCCTTGTAAGATTCAGCCGAATTCCGGAAATATTGGCATTGGAATAATTCACAATTGCGATCCTGCTCTGAAGCGACTCGTCAACGCCCTGATTCTGCTGCTCCATGTCATCGATCATTTGATTCGCCGCCGCGCGGAGCGCATCGATTCGGGTTGTGTCATCTGTCATGGGAAAACCCATGCTCGATGAGGTATCGAGCACCAATACGACATCAACAGGAATGGTTCGGCAGGCAGCGGTTCCCGTCACCCAGGATTCCAGATCAATCTGAAGTGTCCCATCGCGGTTGCTGCGCAGCGTTTTTTTAACGTGTGCGCCGCCGCTCTCTGCCTCCTGTGTTATACTGTCCTCGTCGGTGCCGGAAATCCTGATCTCTTCCGCACCATATTCCCGGAGTTCTTCCGGAAGCTCCGCTGCCTTCGCAGGGAGTGAATTCCTTCCCACAATAAACAGAGCTGCCGCCAGGAGAAGTGCAAGCTTTCCTGTCCCTGCCCGCACTGAATTCTTTCTCCGCAGCAGCACCTCCATCACACTCCTGTGTGGTGAATGTCTCGGAATCGTTCGAATCTTTTTCATTGCTGATTACCCCCATGAAATGAGTGAAGATCTGACCGGCATTGCCGGTGAATCAAGAAGTGAAGGCCGTTTCTGCGGCACATATAAGAGTATATAGACTTCCCTCAAAAAGAAAATGGAGTTGGCATGAATCAAGATTTTCCGGCATGAAAGGTCATTTTATGCAGAAAATCCGCCTCGAATTATCACATCTCTCCCCTCAATCCATTGACTGTCTTTCCACGGCACTCCTGTCACTGTCACGGAATCTTCCGGAGCCTGTCCTGTTCGAATTTACATCAGAATCGTCCGACCGTCTCAAAGACCGAATCCTCCTCCCTGTCTCGAAGGGGGACTATTGTCCCGCCTGCAGCATTCCCCTCTTTTTATCCTCCGTCATCGCTGTTACCTGCGATCGTCACTATCTGAACATTATCTGCAAAGATCAGACGTTTCGCACCCGCATGCGTCTGCAAGACTTTCAGGAGCTGCTGCCCGGGGAACACTTTTTCTCCCCCTGCCGAGGGGTTCTCCTGAATCTGTCGCACGCAAAGGCAATTCATGGACAGGACATTCAAATGTCGGACGATTCCACCTATCCCATCGCCAGATCACGCCGCCATGAGCTTCTTCTCCGATTCCGCTCGAATCACAAACCTTCTGCGGATTAACAAAAAAACCTGTGCCGCCTCAGCAGCACAGGTTCCCGGAACGATCCTGCGGATTCCAGTTTCGAATTTCTGTTCTATGTTATTCCACTACAATGCTCTTGATCACCTGCTCCTCCCAGGGTGCGTCACTCCAGTTCGTCTTCACATCTGCAATCTGATCCAGAACATCCAGACCTTCTGTAATTTTGCCGAATGCCGCATACTGGCCGTCCAGATGAGGCGCATCCTGATGCATGATGAAGAACTGTGAGCCCGCAGAATCCGGATCCATTGCTCTTGCCATGGACAGCACTCCTCTTGTGTGCTTGAGGTCGTTCGGAACGCCATTGGCTGCGAATTCACCCTTGATGCTGTAGCCGGGACCTCCGGTACCGTTTCCGTCCGGATCGCCGCCCTGAATCATGAAACCCTTGATAATCCGATGAAAGGTCAAACCGTCATAAAACTTCTCATCACAAAGCTTTTTAAAATTATCTACCGTAATGGGTGCAATCTCCGGATAAAGCTCGCCCTTCATCACACCGCCGTCGTTCATCGTGATCGTCACAGTATAGGTCTGTGCCATAATGTTCCTCTCTTTCCTGCTGCGGAGGTGCCGCAGACACACAGCAGCTGATTTTATTTACATATTCTGAACAGCTACAGTATAACACTCATCCTGCCGGTTTATCATCAACGGCTGTCTTTTTCCTTCCGGCTTTCTTCTTTGCCAGCCTTGCCTGATATCTGGCCTCTTCCGCATCGTAATCCAGACCTTTTCTCGCACATTTTGCCTTCAGCTCCTCCACCCGCTTCTCCTCGGCAATGCGCTCCAGTTCTTCCTGTTCCAGCGCCGCCTTCTCTTCTGCGGACAGATAGATCTCCCCCCTGGCTTCCGCCTCCGCCCTATGACGGGCGGTGATGTCGGCTTTGATTTTGGGAAGTTCTTTCTCCACGGTAAAGA
>CAVAJA010000238.1:0-5653 GCA_963588615.1 Lachnospiraceae bacterium
GAAAAAGATCGTGCAGGCAGGAGCGGGTTCCGGCGCGGAACCGTCAGAGGGAAGCCATGACGCGGAACGGAAGCAATTGAACGAGGCGGAGGAGAAGGTCATCATGGCAATTCGCCGGGATACGCCGTATTATCTTTCAAGAGTTTCATTGAGTCCTGTGAGAAAGGCGGCATTTCGTCTTGCGGCGAGAGTGCCGGTGAATCTGTTCGCGAGTAAATTGAGGATGTTTTGATATGATGAATCTGCGTCAATTGGGAAGATGTGCTCTGGACATCAGAAACGACAATCGGAAGCGCCCCATTCATCAGGACGGGAAGATTTCGTATGCCAACTGGTGCGCGGCCGATCCGGCAGAATATTGGTTTACGCACTTTATCCGGCATTATTTCGATGAGAAGGACCTTCCGCAGGCCATTCGTTTCTACAGTGTGTTCGGCCCGAAGAACACGGTGAGAGAGCCATTTGACGGTGTGAAGATTTTCTATTCCGGAGAGAATCTGGAGGAATTCACAAGATATGATGCAGCACCGATCCGTGAAGTGTCGGATGTTGTATGGCATGTTCGAAAGCGTAAATTCGATCGTTACGGCTTTGGAGAGACAAGGCTGTCCATGGCGTTTCCGGCGGCAGAGGATTTGGGACGGCTGGAAAAGGGAAAGACGCATTATCTGCGTTTCCCGCTGTGGATTGCATATGTGTTTGATCCGGAGTCAGACCGCGAGGGAATTGATCGGAAAATTGAGGAGATCAACCGGCAGGCGAATCATGTCAACTGTGAGGGAATTGCATGCATTGCCTCACATGATTTCTATGGGACCAGACAGGCCATCTGCAATGAGCTGGAGCAAAGCGGAGCGGCAATCCAGTATGCCGGCAAGTGGAGACATAATACCGATGTTCTGCAGGAAAAATTTGGAGATGACAAGCTGGCTTATCTGAAGTCGGTTCGTTTCAATATCTGCCCGGAGAATACGGATACAAAGAATTACGTGACGGAGAAGCTGTTCGATGCCTTTCGAACGGGAGTGATTCCGATCTATCATGGATCCGGCAATGATCCGGAACCCGGTCTTATCAACAAGGATGCAGTATTGTTCTGGGATTATAATGGGAACGGGCAGGCGGCCAATGCGGCAGTCATTTCGAAGATTCATGAGCTCTCGGCAGATGACCGTGCGTATCGGGACTTCATGCATCAGGAGAAGCTGACCAAAGCCTGTGCCGATTATGTATGGCAATGCATGGGAGCACTGCGAGAGGAACTGGAAAAAATTCTGTGAGGTACGGTTTGAATACGGATGCGGCAGCGGTCAACAACAATCAAACGCTCGGAACATCAGCATCAATGGGAGAGGAATGTTACCTGGCTTTTCTGGCGATATTGTGCGGCCTGAAGGCACTTGGCTTCTACGAGGGGCAGATGATCTTCACCCTTGGCATGGCGGCAGCGATGCTCTTCTACATGTTGAAGATCGGAATGACACGGCATACTGTGCTCGAGTATGCCGTGATTTTGGTGCTGATGGGAATCGGGATCCTGGTCTATCGAAATACGGGAGAGAAGAGCCTGCTCATCAACATGGCCGTTGTGACCGGACTTAAGGATGTTCCGGTAAAACGAGCTTTCCGCACTTTTTTCGCTGTGTGGGGAAGCTGCTATGCACTGCTGACCTTTCTCTCCATGATCGGTCTGCATGGGGATGTCCTGTATATGCATAACAAGCACGGGATCGGCTATGTGATCTGCCATTCGATGGGTTACGCACATTCCAACGTCCTGCACATCAACTATCTTTGCATCAGTGCAATGATCCTGTATCTGGTAAAGGATGCCTTCACCAGAAGGCAGAAAGCAGTATTGACAGCAATCCTTGCCGCACTGAATCTGTATGTGTTCCTGTATTCCGTGAGCTTCACCGGCCTGATTGCAAGCTTCCTGTTCTATTGCGTATATCTGTTCCTGATCCTTCGAGGGAAGGTCGGCCGCATGATAGGAGGAATGGCGATGGCTCTTGTTCCGGTATTGGCGCTGTTCTTTGTGGCAGGACCGGTAGTGATTCAGGGAAAGCTGTTCGATCTCATCAATAAGGCGTTGAATACACGATTCAATTTAACCCGATGGTTTCTCCGGGAGCAGCCGATTACGGCTTTCGGGACAAGGTTTGAGCTGCCGAATTACAGGTATACGCTGGATTGCTCCTATGCATATCTTTTCATGCAGCTTGGCGTTGTTCCGTTTGTCATTCTGATCCTTCTCTATGTTCTGACCATGAGGAGGCTTGCTGCGGACAATCGGCTGACGGAGCTGGCGATCATGGCCGGGCTGTGCATTGCCGGAGGGACGGAGCCTTTTCTGTTTAATATGTCCTTCAAGAATGTGACCTTCCTGTTCATAGGAGAGTATCTGTTCTCTCTGATAGGGGGAGTGCAGGAGTCGCGGGAAAATGCTGCAGAGTATGCACTGCCTGCAAAGTGGGAGAATGTGAGGGTTCCGATCGTATCGGGAATCTGTGATGCTGTCTGTCACAGTCTGGCTGGGATTTACCGCAGCTGGCAGCGGAATGCCGCTTGCTTTGTCGGAATTTTTCTCCTGTGCGGAGGCATCGGAGTGGGGGCGGCAGCCTTCCTTCGCAGCCCTGTTCATACAGTCTATATCAGCAGCAGCGTGAACGAAGAGGCAGATCGGCCATCGTGTACCATAGATGAATGCGAACTGCAGGAACTGGAACAAAGCGGTGCATTGGTCTATGGATACGTCGATGAAACGGAGGAGATGTATCCGTATACCGGATCTGCGGCATCCATTGAATATGTTCGAATTCTGGTGAGCAGCGGGCTGTGGTGCGGCGTGATCGGAGGAATGCTGACAAGCGCTGCACAGCAGCATCGCAGACATGCGGAGGATTGATCATTTCAGAAATGGGAGAAGGGCAGACGCATAACAGCATAGATTCATGCGGTGGGACGGACATTGTCGGGAAACGCAGAGGAATTCGAATCAGAATCTGCTGCGGCATTCTGTTCCTGGTGTCACTGATTCCTATCATGATGACAGCGCCTTATGTTCGGTCAACCGGAGATGATCTGAACTCAGCAAGAGCGTGCACCATGCATTGGAAGGCGGAGGGGGGATACTCAGCCTGATGTCTGCTGTTGTATCCACGGTAAGGAACACATGGTATTCGTGGCAGGGAACCTGGTCCTCCGTGGCTCTGTTCAGCCTGCAGCCCGGTATTTGGGGAAACGAATATTATCCTGTTACGGTATTGGTGGCTCTTGCGTGTATTCTGGGCGGCACCGGATATTTTCTGCATGTAACGGGAAAGCGCAGAGGAATCGGAACAACGGCCAGGTTCGTAATCTTCTGCCTGGCGGGTGTACTCGAAATTCAGTATATGCCGAATGTCCCCTGCGGGCTGTTCTGGTGGACTTCCGTGGCGCATTATTGCATTCCGTATGGGATCACGCTGCTGTGCATGGGATGGAGCCTTCGCTATCTGGACACGAGAAAGGCAGGATATCTGGTTGCCTGCTGCCTTGGCATGGGGTACCTTGGAGGAGCCGGATACCCGGAAGTCGTGCTGGGAGCCGTGTGGTTTTTCCTGGTTCTGCTGGCGCAGATGGGGAACGGCAGATCGGGGAAAAGAAACGACAGTTCCCTTCGACTGCTGGTCCCGCTCCTGCTGGAAATGGCCGGTTTTGCCGTCAGCGCAGCTGCGCCGGGAAATAGAAACCGCGCTGGTGAGGGCTTTGGCTTCAGCATGCAGAAGGTTGTCGGTACGCTTTTTGCCTGTCTCAAAGAGGGAATCGTTGAAACGATACGTTTTTTCATTACGGTTCGTCCGTTCCTTCCGGTATTGCTGATCGTTGTCCTGATTCTGCGGCTGGAAGGTCGAGGATGGATATGGGAGAGAAGGCAGATTGGCGAAAAGCTTGCCGCAGCCGCGGCAGCTCTTATGATCCTCTGCCTGGTTCGGGCGCCGCTGCTCTATGCGGGAACGGATGCCTCCGGAGGAGTCCCGGATTCCTATTGGTTCATTACCGTGACCATGTTGGTGTGGCTGCTGGAGATCCTTGTCACTCCTGCAGGAAGCCGGTCAGAGGATGGGTCTGATCAGGAGAGATTCAGGGCAGCGTCAGGAAAGTCCATGCGCAGACAGTGTCTGTGCGGGATAGGTGTGCTCTGTGCTGCAATGCTGCTGTCCTTCCGCCACCTGATCGGCAATACGGCAGATTATACCTGCGTGCAGTTTATCCGCAGCGGTGCACTCATGGATTATCATTCGCAGATGGAAGAGTGGCTTGAAATCCTCGAAGACCCGGAGATTACGAGCGCGGAACTGCCGGTCATGAATGACCAGCAGGGCCCTTTTATGCTGATGGTGCCGCTGGATGATCCCAATGCATGGTCCAGCCAGGTATATGCGGCGTATTACGGGAAAGAGTCCGTGGTATGTGTTCCGAGGAATGCGGAATAGAGAAACGGTGATTTCATTTATGAGGTTCAGAACGAGTAGATTGTTATGCATAGAAACCAAATCCTGAGAAGATTCGTGCAGGTGCTGATCTTCCTTACAATTCTATATCTGGCAGAATGGCTTTTATCGCTGCTCCTGTGCAGAGAACCATCGTCCTGGGGACGGAAAATCCTGAATCAGATCTATCAGGAGGATTCGATCGATGTCTGTTTCGTCGGCGGATCGCAGGTTCTGCAGGGAATTGACCCGGAGATTGCACAAAAGAAGCTGGGCGGGACGGTTGTCAACATTACGTCATCACAGCAGCCGCCTGCAGCCACGGCTGCTCTGGTGCGGGAGATCCTGGACGAGCACCCTGAGATCTCGGAGGTGTATGTATCGCTGGATTATTCCCTGCTGATGACCGAGGACGTGAATCTGGAGAGTATTTACATTGTGGCAGATGCTATGAAGCCGTCCTGGAATAAGATCCGGTATCTTCTGAAGGCTACGCCGCAGGAATATTATCTGAACAGCTTCCTGCCGCTTCGGAAGGGAGAGGGATACGCATCCTCGCTGTCTGAAATTATGGAAAATCTGAAAACCCTGTTCTCGGAGAATTATCGGAAACGTTTTGCAGCGGGCGGCTTTGCGAACAATGCAGGAATGAGTGAAGCGGAATTTGCAGCGCTTGCTGCGGAAGTGAGCGGCAAAGACGAGATTCAGCCTTTGGCAGATGAGACCGGAACGGTTGTCTTGCCGGAGAGGTCCGTGCAGGCTCTTCGAGATATTCTTGCAGCCTGTGAAAAGAGTGGGGTGCAGCCGGTCTTCTTTGCGACACCGATTCCGGAATTCATGACGGAGAAGATTGCGGATTACGATGAATATGTTCAGGCAGTGGAGGAGATTTTGTCCGCTGCCGGGGCGGCCTATTACGATTACAACACGGCGATGTCCGATGCGGATGAAGAGAGCGTGTCACAGTTTGATCGGAATGCAGCGGAGAACTTCACGGACGAATACCATCTGAGCGGAACAGGGGCCGGGCAATTCACGAGTTTGCTGTTGACAGAAACGATGAGATGATGAGGTTATGAGAAATATATTCATTACAACATACGACGGAGAATGGAAGGGCCCGGCAGAGGTTTTAAGAGACCGACTTGGCTACGAGATTCTGGAGCTTCACGGAAAGG
>CAVAJA010000239.1:0-4898 GCA_963588615.1 Lachnospiraceae bacterium
TTTAGATTCTCTTCTCCTGCGTATAAAATGCTAAACAGATACACTTTATACTTTTTTCATACCTTACGCAACCATCGCCTTACAGCATTTGCAGAATCTCAAGACTTTTGAACCGATGTTTTTCAAATGCACAGCTCATGCTCTTTTGGGCCAGACACGCCAGCTCTTCCATCGCCGATTCATCTATGGTGAAGGTATAAAGTCTTGCAATGGGCTGCTGAACGATATGCCGGAACGCCGCCAGAACAGCCGGCTGAAGGCTTTCCGGGTTCGGCTCCCTCAGCTCTCCCTCCAGTGCTACCGTTTTCAGTTCAAAGACAGAACGAATCAAAGACGCCGGAAAGCGTTCTGACTCCAGAGCCCGAAGCGTCTGGTACAGAAGCAGCAGAAGCTGCGCCTCATCATTGTTCTCCCTGGTGCAGTATTCCAGCACCTCGCAGAAATACTGTCCCAGAACAGATGCCTCCACATGCGTTCTGAAGTAGGCAAAATAATTCTGTATCGACGCCTCCTTCAACGTATAAGAATCCCGTCCGCTGTACAGACAAAAGCTCCCGAAGGCAAACAAGTCCGCAGATGCCACCAGAGGAGAATTCGGTCTTCTTGCTCCCCTGGCAAAGGCAGAGATCCTTCCCCTCTCTTTTGTCAGAAGAACAACGCGCCGATCATTTTCTCCCACAGGTGTGCAGCCGATCACCATGGCAGTCACCTGCAGGTACGGTTTTTTCTCAAATTCCGCACGCATCACAGATCCTTTGTACGGTATCCATAGGTCTGCAGGGCGTTCTGATCGTCTTTCCACCCTCTGCGCACCTTTACGAAAAGGCGCAGGTTCACCTTGGAATCAATCATATTTTCAATATCAATCCGCGCTGCCGTTCCGATTTTTTTCAGCATGCTGCCGCCGGCTCCGATGATGATTCCCTTGTGTCCCTCCCTCTCGCAGATAATATCCGCGTCGATGTCACAGATGGTTTCCGCAGGCTTCCCTTCTTTTTTGCGGAACTTCATCTGATTGATCTGCACGGCAATCCCGTGAGGAACCTCCTCATTGACATATCTTAAAATCTTTTCCCGGATCATCTCCGATGCGATCTCCCGTTCCGTCTGCGTCGTGACCGCCTCTGCGTCATAGAAGGGTTCCCCCTCCGGAAGCTTTTCCCAGATGGTTCGCCGCAAATCCTCAATTCCGATCCTCTGCCTGGAGCTGATCGGAATGATATCTGTCAGGTCCTGTCCGGTTTCCTTTTTCCACTCCGCTGCATATGCGGATACCACAGGAAGAATACTCGCCTTTTTCACCGAGTCAACCTTTGTGATGCACAGGATCACAGGCTTTCCGGCAGCTGCTATTTTTTTCAGAATTGCGAGCTCCTCTTCCGGAATTTTATTTCGGGGCTCTGCAAGCCAGAGGATCACATCCACCTCCTTCAGGGTAGATTCCGCCGCTTTGAGCATATACTCTCCCAGCCGGTCTCTGGCTTCGTTGATTCCCGGGGTGTCCAGGAATACCACCTGTCCGTTCTCATCGCTGTAGATCGTGCGGATCTTCGTCCGCGTCGTCTGCGGCTTATAGGATGTGATGGCAATCTTCTGCCCGATCAACGTGTTCATCAATGTGGATTTCCCTACATTCGGACGGCCCACAATTGCCGCAAATCCTGCTTTTGTCATAAATTTGATATCCTGTTATATGGCCAATGTCTCAATCTTATCAAAAAGTTTCCCGGATTCCCTGATTTTTGCCGCAGAGCCGACGACACATAAAATACCGTCGTCCATAAATGCCTGGACATAGTCTGCCAGCTCCCGCACTTCCTCCTCACCGCATTCCAGAATGCGAATCCGCTCAGAGGCAAGATCCTCCCTTGTCGTCCCCGTAAGATAGCAGGATTTGGAATACTTTCCAAGCATGCTCGGCGTCATAGGGCGATCCAGTGCGCTGACCGCTCCAATGACATACTTGGTCATTGTCTTCTCATCTGCATGAAAATTGCGGATGTAGTCTGCCGCCTCCTCATATGCTTCAATGGTTTCCTGAAGCTTCGGATCCCGATAGCTGACAAAATAGGATGTTCCAGTCATTCCGAAGCCGCTCATGCAGCCGTATGCTCCGCCCAGCATGCGGATCTTTGTCCACAGATAATCATACCCGAGAATCACGCGCAGCACCCGCAGATCTCCCCGGAATTCAAGCCCCTTCCGGCTGTAATCACCTGCGCGGCAGACGAACTGGATCTGTCCGGCAGTTGTATATCCTTCTCTGCACCGAGGATTCGGTTCTCTGCCGGATTCTCTCCAGTACGACAGAACCGGAGCCGCTTTTCCATCTCCCGGAAGTTTCCTGCAGAATTCTGCAAGCTGCTGCCTGGCTCCGGAAATGCTGTCCTCCTGCGCCGTGATGTCCGCAAAAAAACGTTCCCGGCGGATCACCTTCTGCATCATCGTCCTCAGTGTCACCTGAAGCTTATCCCGGTATTCTTCAAAGCGACTGCAGATCTCATCCAGCAGACGGTACAAACCGATTCCAGCCAGATCATCCATGACCGCTCCCATAGGCGAGAGCATGGAACCTGCCCGCATCACCGCTGTAGAATGTCCCGAAGCCGCAAGTTCTGCCTTCATGGAGGCCCGCTCTTCCTCCAGGACCTCCTGCATGCGGTCAGCATCACTCCAATCTGTTGACAACAGCATTTCTCCTGCCAATGCAAGTGCTTTTTCCAAGTTAGAATCCACAACCTTCATGGAAAGTTCGAACAAAATGCGGAAATGCTCCGGTGCATGCTTTGCTGCCGTACCCGAAACCTCCGGTGTGATGCCCCCTGTCACAATATTGATCTCGTTAT
Organism: Lachnospiraceae bacterium; assembly: GCA_963588615.1. Lineage (GTDB taxonomy): Bacteria > Bacillota > Clostridia > Lachnospirales > Lachnospiraceae > CAG-791. The sequence goes on from CAVAJA010000239.1 coordinate 2,847, forward strand.
CCAGCTCCTGATAGGAATAATTTTTCGTATCCATGGCACCCATCAGAATCTTGCAGATCCCCAGATACGGCACCAGCTCCTCCTCCAGATCCGTCACATCAAAAGACAGATCCAGATAATCAATTCCATTGGTTTCCGACGGATGAGCCACCACCATAAACCCATCCCCTTCTTCCTGCAGAACCTCTGTCACGGGATATCTCGGCTCTCTTTCAAGATCGGATCGTTCCAGAACCGGAATACTGGCCATCGCCTCCTCGGAATCCGGCGTATTCTGCCAGTTTCGAAGTGCCTCCTCTGCATCCTTGATTCTCTGCAGCTCCTCTTTGGAAAGACTACCGGCATATTCCGCAAGCTTTTCTTTTTGCTCCTTTTCCAGCCGCTCATTCAGTCCCTGCTCCGGAACGAGCATCACAGCACTCTTATGTGTGTTGTCCAGCAGGTAATCCTGAATCAGTGCCTCAAAATACCCGTTTCCTGCATCCACCTTGAGCTCGTCAAAATAATGTCCCAGCTCAAGATTGCTCCATACCTGATCCTCATCGTAAAGCCAAGTGTCCATCAGATCCAGTCCGTAGACCAGTCCTTTGGGATAAGAACCGAAATCCGCTTCGCGGTAGTGGAATTCATGGAAATTTATTCCGGCCATAATGGCCTTTCGATCGATTCCGTTTTCCACCAGTTCCTTCAGTGTATCGACAATGGTGTGCTCAAATTCCTCCTTCGCCTCCGGATCGGCATACTTGGCCGCAATGGAATAATACGGCTCGTAAATTCCGGATTCGTACAGAGACTCTACCGTCTGTCCGATTCCCTTTTCCCGCAGTGCCTCCTTCACAGGTGCGCCTTCGGCATCGCACAGCACATAATCCAGAATTTTAAATGCCAGAATTTTTTTCGGATCACCGTGAATCGGAAGCGCCGCATTCCATGAAAGGAATGCTTTATTCTCAGGACTCTCCTCCGCAAGAATGCTGTAGGACTTTTCCGACTCCACGGGCTGTGCAAAGGGCTGCTGCGGATGTATGCTCGAATCCACCTTCAGGAAATCATACTCCGAGAGATAGCAGCGATCCAGGAAATCCAGACGCTCCGCCATGTCCATATCACCATAAAGGTAGATATAGGAATTGGAAGGATGATAATATCTTTTATGAAATTCCAGGTACTGCTCATATGTCAGCTGCGGAATCACCTGCGGATCACCGCCGGATACGATCGCATACGTTGTATCAGGGAACAGCGATGCCAGAACGGCATCGTTCAGAACATCATCCGGCGATGACATAACGCCCTTCATCTCGTTGTACACGACACCGTTCACAACCAGTTCAGGTGCGGCGCTCTCGTTCTCCTTCCCGTCCGCAGCCTCTGCGGTTTTCACCTCGTAATGCCATCCTTCCTGACGGAAAATGTTCTCATTGGTGTAGATGTTCGGGTGAAACACCGCATCCAGGTAGATGTGCATCAAATTGGCAAAATCTTTTGCGTTGGTCGATGCCACCGGATACATGGTCTTGTCCGGATACGTCATCGCATTCAGAAACGTATTCAGAGAGCCCTTTGCAGCCTCAATGAACGGATCCTTGATCGGAAACTCTCTGGAGCCGCACAAAACGGTATGCTCAATGATGTGCGCCACGCCGGTTGAATCTGTGGGCGGTGTGCGAAAACCGATAAAAAACACCTTGTTGCTGTCTTCATTCGGCATCAGAACCACTCTTGCCCCGCTCTTTCTATGCCGAAGGAGATACCCCTCTCCCCGAAGATCCGCAAGCTCGTGGCGCTCTGTCACCTCGTATGCATCCAAACGACGGATCTTCTCCTCCAAAATTTCCCTGTCCTTTATCATTTTCCGCTCTCCATTTCACCGATGATATTCCCTGATGCTGCGCAGCAGCGCAGAACATAGTATAACAGAAAAAAGGCGGGAACATACGCTCCCGCCCAGACTTTCGTGGATTAGAGGGGAATCGAACCCCTGTCCAAAAACCCATCCCGTGTACTTCTACTATCATAGCCTGTTATTTTCGTCCGAAGACATTTCCCGCG
>CAVAJA010000240.1:0-6662 GCA_963588615.1 Lachnospiraceae bacterium
CCGGGAATACGGCGACGAAATGATCCGCATCAGCAGGGAATTCTACGGGGAGCTGCAGAATCAGCTGGCCAGCATCAAGGAGGTCCGCGCCTACGGCGTGGAGGAGGAGCACGCCTCTTTGTTCGGTAATATCAGCAGCTCCTTTATGACTTCACGGATGAAGTTCGTGCGGCAAAGCTCCGTGCCGGGAATGGTCTATTCCCTGACGGCAGCGGTGATGATTGCGCTGGTGTATCTGGTGTGCACCCTTGGACTGAAGATTGAGACCGACCGCCTGGTGGTGCTGGTTTATGTTTTCGCAAGGCTGTGGCCGATTTTCTCCGGATTTCAGGGGCGAATTCAGAACATCAGCCAGTGCCTTCCTGCCTACGAGAAGATCACGGAGGCCTTGAAGGAGCTGCAGCCGGAATCAGATGCCGTCCCGACAGGTGAGGACTTCTCGGACTGGCAGGAAATCCGCTTTGAGGACGTACACTTCGCCTACCATGATTCCGATGAGGAAACGCTGCGGGGCGTGAGCTTTGGCCTGAAGCGAGGCGAAAAGCTGGCACTTCTGGGTCGAAACGGCGCCGGCAAAACCACGGCGGTGAACCTGCTGCTGGGTTTCCTGCTGCCGGGGGAAGGTTCCATTCAGGTGGACGGCAGACCATTGACAACCGCCGGCATCCGCGCATGGCGAAGGCAGGTGGGCTATGTGCCGCAGGATCCCCTGATTCTGAATGCATCCGTCCGGGAAAACCTGACACGGTTTCACCCAGGCGCCGCACAGGAGGAGCTGGTCACCGCTCTGAAAAAGGCCATGGCCTGGGATTTCGTGTCCCGGCTTTCCGACGGTCTGGACACCACTTTGGGAGATCGCGGCATCCGCCTCTCCGGCGGCGAGCGCCAGCGGATTGTGCTGGCCCGGGTGCTGCTGGGACACCCAGCCTGATCGTGCTGGATGAGGCCACCAGCGCCCTGGACTGCGAAACCGAGACTGCCTTCCACGACGTCATCGTCTCCATCGGAACGGATGCCGCCGTGGTGCTGATCGCCCACCACGGCTCCACCATCGCCATGGCAGATTGCGCCGTGGTGCTGGAGAACGGCATCGTGGCGGAGCAGGGGATGGTCAGCGAGCTGAGCGGGCAAGAAGGAAGTTACCTGTCCGAAATGGATGGGAAGTGATGAGAGTTATCTTCTCCCTCTATGCTGTCCGCATTGAGGGAGATTTCTATGCGGCATGACGTTACCTATCCTGCATCTGCCGACTGGAATATGAAAATGAGAAGAATCTTTGCGGTTTCAAATATCAAAGAAGAACGGATGTAGCATATGCGCATATTAATTCATACGGACGAATATTATCCTACAGCGCAGGCCTGTACGTATCGAATGAGCGTGTTGGCGGAGGCGTTCATGCAGAAGGGACATAAGGTGACTATTATTGCCAGCTCCGCAAATAAAAACAGCAAAGATATCATCAACAGACCAGAGAAAATTTTGTATTCACCAACAATTCGAATGAGAAAGAAAACAGCAGTTATGAGAATGCTCAACAACCTGAGTTTTGGCATTACCTCTGTTTTCACTGCCATGAGGGCCGGAAGAGCAGATGTTGTCATCACTACGTCACCTCCGCCGTTAATCAGCATATCTGGCTGGTTGATTGCAAAATGCAAAAAGGCAAAACTGATCTATGATGTGCGGGATATCTGGCCGGATGTTGCGTTGGAGATGGAAAACTTTTCTGCTGAAAGCATTTATTGCAAGGTATTTCGTATAATTACCGATTTCATGTACAGGCATGCCGATTGGGTGACTACGGTTTCGCCGGGAAAGGTAGAAAAAATTCGAAAGTATGTGATTGCGGCAGGCGGCAAAAAGGGCGGAGAAAAATATGCAGATAAGGTAAAACTGGTGGGCAACGGTTTTGACGAGCGGATATTGGATAATGCTGTCGATCACGTGCTGATCGATAAATATCATTTAGATCAATCTTTCACCTGTGTTTACATTGGCAATATCGGTTTAGCACAGGGACTTGGTTCCCTGTTGGATATGGCGGAACATTCCAGTCACAAAGAGGTTCAGTTTTTGTTATTTGGAAAAGGAGCAGAAAGGGAAAAGCTGGAGCAGCAGGCAAGAATGCGCGGTCTGGATAATGTGCATTTCTGCGGCTTGCTTCCGCATGAGAAGGTTTTTACAGTGCTTTCCCATGCTCAATTAAGCTTTATTCCTTTGAAAAATTCCAACATGAAGGACAGTATTCCCAGCAAGGTATATGAAGCTCTTGGCATCGGGTGTCCTGTTTTGATGTTTGCGGAAGGGGACGCCTGCAATATCGTCTATGAAACGCGTATGGGATGCTGCGTATCACCGGATCACCCGGAGATGCTTGCATCTGTTTTTGACGAAATGGTGAGTCATTATTCGGAATATATCAGTCAAAGAGCAGAAGCACAGAAGCTGATGCGCAGCAAACATTCCAGGCAGCAGATTGCTCTTGATTTTGAGAAGCGGCTATGCAGTTTTGCGGGATGAGCATAAGGGAGTAGTTGAAAATGGTTAACGTTGTCGGGCTTGGCTACATTGGACTGCCAACTGCATTGATGCTGGCATCCCATGGGGGTGAAGTGGTAGGTACAGATTACAACAAAGAGTTGGTTGATACTTTAAATGCGGGCAAGACTACCTTTAAGGAAAAAGGCTTGGACGAGCTTTTTGCCGACGCTGTAAAGAGAGGAATTCAATTTACTACTGAGTACCAGGTGACGGACACATACATTATCTCGGTTCCCACTCCATACGATAAATTTAGTAAGAAAGTGAATGCCTGTTATGTGGTCGAAGCTGTCAAAAATGTGATGGAGGTCTGTCCTAAGGGTGCAACGGTGGTTATTGAGTCGACTGTTTCTCCTGGAACCATCGACAATTATGTTCGTCCTCTGATTGAAGCAAATGGATTCAAAATCGGACAGGATATTAACCTTGTCCATGCTCCGGAGCGAATTATTCCCGGGAACATGGTGCATGAGCTGTTGAACAATAATCGCACCATTGGAGCGGATGACAAAGCCGTCGGCGAGAAGATCAAAGAGATATACGCCTCTTTCTGTAAAGGCGAGATTGTTGTAACGGATATTCGCACAGCGGAGATGACGAAAGTGGTGGAGAATACCTTTCGCGCCGTGAACATTGCCTTTGCCAATGAACTGTCGAAAATCTGTCGACATGACAATATGGATGTATATGAGATCATCCGTATCTGCAATATGCATCCGCGTGTCAACATTCTTCAGCCGGGTCCCGGTGTGGGCGGTCACTGCATCAGTGTTGACCCATGGTTTCTGGTCGGTGACTATCCTTCTTTAGCAAAGGTGATCGGCGAGTCCATGAAGGTCAACGACAGCATGCCGGATTTCGTATTGAACCGCGTTTATGAAATTATGAAGGAAAGGGGTATGACCGATCTTTCTCGTGTCGGTCTCTATGGTCTGACTTACAAGGAAAATGTAGATGATATGAGGGAAAGTCCGACGCTGCAGATTCTGGAATCGCAGAAGAGGCATCTTGCCGCTGGGTTGAAGGTCTACGATCCATTCATCGAAAAGGATGCAGTCAGAAATCAGTACCATAACCTGGATCAGTTTCTTGATGCTGTGGATTTTGTGGTTGTCATGGTAAAACACAACGAGATCAAAGAAAACGAAGATAAGCTGACCGGCAAGATCGTTCTGGATTGTCAAAATGTCATTGATCTTCCTGGTGTATACCATATCTGAGGAATGATTATGAAAAAGATCATGCTCGTTTTCGGCACACGGCCGGAGGCAATTAAAATGTGTCCGCTGGTCAATGAACTGAAAACACGAAAGGAACTGCAGACTGTCGTTTGTGTTACCGGTCAGCACCGGCAGATGCTGGATCAGGTGCTGGAGGTGTTTGGCGTCGTTCCGGATTACGATCTTTCTGTTATGAAGGACAGGCAGACACTGTTTGATGTAACGACGGGCATCTTAAGCCACATACGAGAGGTGCTGGAGAAGGAACATCCAGATCTTGTGTTGGTACACGGCGATACTTCAACAACTTTTACAACGGCATTGGCGTGCTTCTATATGCAGATTCCGGTAGGACATGTGGAGGCTGGACTGCGCACTTATGATATCTTCAGCCCCTATCCGGAAGAGTTCAACCGGCAGGCAGTGTCGATCATCAGCCAGTATAATTTTGCTCCGACAGAGATGGCCAGACAAAATTTACTGAGAGAGGGCAAGAGTCCGGACAGCATTTATGTCACCGGAAACACAGCAATTGATGCATTGAGAACAACGGTGAACGAGAATTACACACATTCTGAACTGGATTGGGCCAAAGACAGCAGGCTGATTCTGATCACCGCCCATCGGCGTGAGAATCTCGGCGATCCGATGCGGCATATGTTCCATGCAATCAGGCGGGTCATGGATGAACATCCGGATGTGAAGGCAATCTATCCTATTCATATGAATCCTGTTGTCCGCAGCATCGCGAATGAATTTCTGGGTCATGATGATCGTATTCATATCATTGAGCCGTTGGATGTGCTGGACTTTCACAACTTCATGAAGCGCAGCTACATGATTCTTACGGACAGCGGCGGCATTCAGGAGGAGGCACCGTCACTGGGAAAGCCCGTACTGGTCATGCGGGACACCACCGAACGCCCGGGAGGCGTTGCAGCAGGGACACTGAAGCTGGTCGGCACGACAGAAAACGTCATTTACAGGGAATTTTCGAGACTGCTGAATGATGCAGATGCCTACAATGCAATGGCACATGCAGAGAATCCTTATGGAGATGGGCATGCATGTGAGAGGATTGCGGATGTATTGTGCAGCTAATGCATCGAGTTATTCAGCCAATGAATATTCAGGAAGAAACACATGATTTCCAAACTGCTTCTATATGTGCGAACAATTCGCAATATGAAACCCATTCAGGTATTCAGCAGAATGAAAAAGATGTTTGGGCTGGGAAATTCGCTTGGAATTCTTCCGCAGCCCATGCCTCAAGATATTCGCCGTTTTGAATCTGTTGAAGAGTTGGATTATGACAAGACTTTTCTGTCACGTTTTTCTGCGGACGAATTTGTCGATGGGTGGATTTCTTTTCTCCACGAAAAAGAGAAATTTAATTGGAAGGGGGAATGGCTTTTTCGAGAGCAATCAGCACTGTGGAATTTCAACTTGCATTATTTTGAGTTTCTCATGCCATTGACTTATTCCTATAAAGTCACTCATGATGCCCGATATCTGGAAAGGATCAAGGCTTCGATCCTCGGTTGGATAGAGAACAACCCGTGCGGCATTGGAACAGGATGGATGTCATATACCATTGCTGTTCGGATAGTATATTGGTGGTCATGTTTTTTTACATTTTCAAATGTGTTGGAGGATCGGTTCAAGAGGCGAATGCTCGCATCCATGTATGAGCAGTATGTCTATCTGTCCGGTCATCTGGAAAAGGATTTGCTGGCAAATCATTACCTTGAAGACCTGAAGGCACTGATTTTGTGTGCCATTGCCTTTCAAGATGAGAGGATGCTGAACAAGGCACTGACTGAATTTAAAAAGCAGTGCAGAGAGCAGATTCTGCCGGATGGCATGCATTACGAACTCAGTCCCATGTACCACAAGATTATTCTGGAGGCTGTGCTGCGAGTGGCGGTCGCCCTGAAGAGCGTAGGGAAACAGGACAGAGAGATTGAGGCCTATCTTCCGAAGATGTTAGATGCTGCAAATGCGTTTGAGGATGGGATGGAGCGTATTCCTTTGTTCAATGACGGAGGGAATAATGTTGCAAAAAGTCTCGATGCATTGCTGGATGCTACACAAAATCATTATGAGATGACCCCAGAGAAAATAGCCAGCCTTCCGGACAGCGGCTATTATTTTTTTCGCAATGGAGTCTGGACATTGATGGTAGATGCCGGCAGGCCGGGGGCTAAAGAGAATCCCGGTCATACGCACTGCGATGCTATGAGCTTTGAATTGTTCCGCGAGGGACATCCTGTTCTGGTAAATTGCGGGACCTATGCGTATCAGTGTGCTGATAGAGCTTTCTTTCGAAGTACACGAGCACACAATACCCTGTCCATCTCAGGAACAGAACAGTCGGAATGCTGGGGAGCATTCCGTATGGGAAGAGGAAGCTGCGTAAAGGTGCTTGATGTGAATCAATGCGGCATAAAAATGGTTATGACAGATCAGCGTGGGAATGCAGCGGAACGAATCATACAGCTTGAAGATGGGAAACTTTCCATTTCGGATACATCGAAAGGAAATCAACTGCAGGTATGGCTCCATGTGAAGGATTTCGAACAGACCAAAATTACTGCATCCGGTAGGGATACTGTCTGTCAGCGGGAACAGCAGTGGTATTCTGAGGACTATGGCCTTCGAATGCCGGTCGATACGCTTACATGGACTGCGAGTGATTCGATAACCATCACAGCAGATCTGGCGGACTAATAACGAAGGGAAATGCATCATGAAGAAAATAGTGATTCTGATTGGATTTCTTCCTGAGCCGCGGATGCTCAATCGAATCGAATTAGAGAAGCAGCTTGGAGAGCTGCATGTCATCTGCTGGAACAAGAAAAAGAATATGCTGGAAATGCCATCTGAAAATGTGTTTAC
>CAVAJA010000241.1:0-14640 GCA_963588615.1 Lachnospiraceae bacterium
GTGTCATGCCTGTCCATCAGAAAAGCCAGTTTCTGTTTCGTTCCGACCCCATCTGTCCCGGACAGCAGCACAGGATGCTCCATATTTTTAATTGCGCTGAGATCGAAGGCTCCTGAGAATCCTCCAAGTCCCCCCAGAACCTCAGGACGCATAGTGCGCTTTACATATTTCTTCATCAGTTCAACCGACTGATATCCTGCCTCCACATCCACGCCGGATGATTTGTAATCCAATGCCATTGCTGATCCTCCTTATTCATCTTTCCCTGTTGTCAATTCCTATGCTCAAAGAACGCAGGCTCAATAATTCTTATAACCGGTTTCCTGAAGCCGTTCGTCCTTTGCCTCCACTTCCTTTTCCATTGCAGCAGAGAATTCCTTCAGCTTTGCAAGAAGTCCGCTGTCTGACACCGCCAGAATCTTTGCCGCAAGAATTCCTGCGTTTTTGCCACCGCCGATTGCAACGGTCGCCACCGGAATACCGCTCGGCATCTGCACGATGCTGTACAAAGAATCGCGGCCGCCCAGAGAAGTCGTGTGCATCGGGATGCCGATAACCGGCATCGGGAACAGGGCCGCGCACATTCCCGGCAGATGAGCCGCCATTCCGGCTCCTGCAATGATCACCTTGATTCCTCTTTCCTCAGCTCCCTTTGCCCACTCAAAGAACACGTCCGGTTCCCGGTGCGCCGAAATGATGTGCATTTCATAGCTGATTCCGAACTGATCCAGTACCTCGGCCGCCTTGCTCATAACGCCCATATCTGAATCCGATCCCATAACGATGCCGACTGTTGCCATGTCCGATCTCCTCCCACTCTCTGTCTCTTATGTCTGTTCTTTTATGTTCTGATGTTCTGCATATTCCGGAACATCTGCTGCGGGATAACTCCATCCCCTGTTCCGACCATATCCACACCGCCGCACAGGTTCTCAGAGCTGCTGTTCCTCCAGTTTCTCCAGCGGCAGGTTCAGCTCCTGTGTCCCCGGCAGAACGAATCTCCCGTTCTCCAACAGAATAACACGGCTTCCATCGGAATGGATCGCCTCAATTTTTCCCAATTCCGCAAAAGGAATGGTAATATCCGTGTGACAGCCGTAATAGGCCTTCTCCGGATTCGTCCGTCGAAGCTTCGAGACCTCATTCTCCCTCGCCACAATTCGCTTTCCGTCCGGATTGCAGCTGATATTATCCTCATCATCGCTGTAACAGGTGTCTCCAACCGCAAAATGCGGTCCTGTTTTCTCTGCGATAAGAATCGGAAGCCGATCCGCAATGCCGTAACGAATCCCTGCCGCATAAGCAGTCGTGTTCGTCCCGATCGCACATTCTCCCATGGGCAGATTCTCATGGTGGAACAGAATGTTCTCCTCAATCAGCCTTTTGCCCTTTTCGTCCGCGTTTTCCTCTCCTTCACGGTTGCTGCAGGAATATTCGACCACCCGTCCATTCTGAAAGGTCAGCGCAAGGTTCTTAAAGCATATCCCCTCCAGATATACTCTGGATACCCACAGAAGTCCGTTGGTCCCTTCGAGCACCGGGGAAGTAAAAACTTCACCCACCGGAATGTTCACGTCTGCCACACAGTTTTCAAAGATCGCTTCCTGTTCCGGATTCTGCAGCTTCCACAGATTCACCGTCAAATCGGTCGGATTCCCATTTTTTCCAACGATGTGCAAGCTGTCTGCCAGATTCAATGCATCAATCAGTTTCCCCTGAATTCGCTGGTAGGTCATATAATCCAGGGTATTGATTTCCATCACCGCCTCAAAAATTTCCTCGTACGATGCTCCTTTGGGATTTCCTTTTTCAATGGACGGCAGAGGAAATGCAATGATGGTAAAACTTCGGTTGCTCCCTATCACGGCCTCGTTGTACTGTCTGGAAGCATTCTGCCGATACCTCGCAATGAGCTTTTGCTGACGTTCGTCATAGGACGGCTTTCCTTCTCCTGATTTTGGAAGGAAGGCAGGTTCCCCGAAAACCTCCATCACGGCAGGTCCTGCGTACAGAACCGTGTCCTCATGCCACAGACGGTAGCCGGTCTGCAATGCCTCACTCATGCGATTCGCGAGCTGCTCATCCAGAATCAGTGCCAGATCCTCCCTGTGATCATACCGATATTGGGGATTCGCATCCGAACCGTGATAGCCGGCCGGCTCCGAAGAATGCAGGCCGAACAGACCTTCTGTCTCACGATAACAGATCACCTTTTTTCCAAGAGCCTCCAGATTGCGGACGGCGCACAGAATTACCCTTTCAAAACCGAGCTGCCACAGGAGCGACACAGAGCGCTTTGCCGACAGATCCTTTCCCGAGTTCTCAAAGCCGATGCGGAACCCCTCCGTCCAGGTATCTGCCATTTTCCTGATCTCATCTTCAGAAAGTTCCTCCAGATGTCTGTGTGTCCGAAGTTCATTCTCTGTGATGTATTCTCCGAACGCATAGAGATATCTCGGACTCGACAGATCAAACATCGCCGCATCCGCAAAAAGCCCCAGCGCATAATCCCTCGGTCTCCTGCTTCCGGCTGCTTCTCCGGTTCCGGTTTCCCCCACAAGCTTTCTTTGTATATTCAGTGCCGTCTCCTGCTCCAGATAGTCACTGACATAGCTGTATAAAATCTTCTTCAGTGTTCTTGCCGCAGGAATTCCCAAAATTCCGAACTCCGAAGGATCTTTTCCCGACTCCAGCAGCGTCCGATATTGCTGCCACTCCACTTCAAAGGCCGTATAAACCTCCAGAAACAGTTCCACCCGGATTCGTATCTCCGACCAAAGTCCCTCGTACACAAACGGAATCACGCTGCGCAGCTCATAGATCAACGCTGCCGCCAGGGGACCGTACTCCTTTCCGAACCTTTCGGAACAATACACCGGATTGGCAAAGCTGACATCATAATGCTCCGGCAGAATATCTTCATACAGATTATGGTTTCGCCGTTCCAGTTCTTCCATACTGCATGTATGCAGACCACCGTCCGCAACGAACTCGTACTCCTCCAAAAAGGATTCCAGCATTTTCGCTCCGAAGGTCAGGTATTCCTTTGCCACGTCCGCCACAGGAAGACTGCTTTCCCCGGACAGTTCCCGAATACGATCTCTATCCAGGGCAAATACCTCTTTCTCCGCTTCTGCGCATTCCGTATCCTTCTGTATCTCATTCTCTCCTGTTGTGTTCATCTTCCTCATCTGCTTTCAATCATACAGCAGTGCATCAAACATCTCTTTTGCTCCGATATCACCGCTACAGTCCCAGATACATCAGAACGAATCCAAGTCCCAGAACTGCCCCGTTCAGAATCATGCCCAGATACGAAACCACATATCGTTTTTCCGGCTCTCTTCGGGACAGAATGCTCAGAATCATTCCTGCCAATGCAAAAAAAAGACATATAAAAACGACGCCGCCGTGGCGCAGCTGCGCCTGACCGCCGTTTTTATATGCCAGATAAATCATGACGCAGCATGCTGTCAGAGAGATTCCGCCCAGCATCACAGCCAGCAGTGCACCGGTGGATACCTCCCTGCTATTGAACAGATGTCCATGCTTTCGTCTCAATTAGTGTACCCCGTATTCTTTGTAGTACTGATCCAGTGCCGCTTTGATATCCTCTGTCAGAAAGGCCTCGTTCTCACCGGTTCTGGGTGCGCCAAGATAGGAAACAACCTCATCCATGGTCACAATTGCTCCTGCCTCGAATCCGTATTTCTCCCGGATTTCATCCAGTGCAGAGCCCTTTCCTTCCAGTCCTACCTCCATTCGATTCAGTGAAACCATAAGGCCCAAAATCTCCACATTGGCCTGTGCGCGCAGAATCGGAACGGTCTCCGCCATCGATGCGCCGGAGGTTGTAACATCCTCAATGATAACGACTCTGTCGCCGTCCTTCAGCTTGCTGCCGAGGAGAATCCCCGTATCCCCGTGGTCCTTTACCTCCTTGCGGTTGGCGCAGTAACGAACATCCACCCCGTACAGGCGGCTGATGGCCATGACAGTCGCAACCGCAAGCGGAATTCCTTTATAGGCAGGGCCGAACAGAACATCAAAATCAAGGCCGTAGGCATCATGGATTGCCCTCGCATAATATTCGCCCAAACGGCAAAGCTGCGTTCCATTCTGATATGCTCCCGCATTCATGAAAAACGGGGATTTGCGTCCGCTCTTCAGCGTGAACTCTCCGAACTTCAAAACCTTCGATTCCAGCATGAAATCAATGAATTCCTGTTTATACTGTTCCATCTCTCAATCCTTCCATAAAAATCAAAATGCTGTCCCTGTCTCAGGCCAGTGCCGCGCGAAGATCTTCGATCATATCTACTGTCGCTGCTCTCGCCGCTTCCGCAAAGCCCTTCTCCCCATAATTGGCGTATTTGTCCTTTTTATATGCAGCAATGATGCCCCGGGAAGAATTGACAATCGCACCCACACCATCCTTGTCGAAAAAGCCGGCCAGATCCTTCGCCGATGCTCCCTGTGCGCCGTAACCCGGTGCCAGAATGAACGTGTGCGGCATCAATTCACGCAGAACCTTCGCCTGTTCCGGATAGGTTGCTCCTACTACCGCCCCCACGTTGCTGTAGGCTCCGTCCATGGACAGTTCTCCCCACTCTCGAACCTTCTCACCTACAACCTCATACATGTGACGTCCGTCCTGCGTCTTCACATCCTGAAACTCTCCACTCGAAGGATTGGACGTCTTCACCAGAACAAAAATTCCCTTATCCTCCTGGTTGCACACATCCACAAAAGGTTTGATGCCATCCGTTCCAAGATAAGGATTCACCGTTGCAAAATCCTCGTCAAAGACACGAATCCGATGGCCGCCGATCTCGACCCTTCCAAGATGTGCTCTGGCATAAGCCTCTGACGTGGAACCGATATCGCCGCGCTTCACATCGCCGATGACAATCAGTCCCTTCTCCTGGCAATACCGCACCGTCCTCCAATAGGTCATCAGGCCGGCAATTCCGAACTGCTCGTACATTGCAATCTGCGGTTTAACGGCAGGAACCAACTCCGCCACCGCATCGACAATCTCCTTGTTGAAATGCCAGACAGCATCTGCCGCAATGGCAAGATCTTCATCCAGTGTGTCCTCACGCACACGCTTTCTTGCATCATTCAGGAGTAATTCCGGAAGAAAACTCATTTGCGGGTCCAGTCCCACCACAACCGGTGCGTTCTTTTCCTGAATTTTGTTGATCAGCTTTGAAATCATAAGTGCCTCCTTATTCATGCTCTGCGCGTATGCATCCTCGGATGAATTATACGCACGGATATTACAGTTCGCAATGTAAAACGCATCATTCGCGTCTCCAGGCCGTTCGGCTTTCCCGTACGGATGTCCGGCTCCTATCGGGTTTTCAGGAAAATTTCCTCACGCGCCGCTTTCTCATCTCCCGGATAGGAAGCCCGGTAAGCCGCGATCAATGTCTTGGCGGTTTCGAAATCCCCCTTATGCTCATACGCGATAATTTCATTGAAGGAAAGACTCTGCAGGTACTCACTTTCCCCCAGCTTCTTGCCGGCCTGAAAGGCTTCCAGCGCAGAGTCAAAATCTTCCATTTTCACGCAGCACATTCCCATCTGGTTATATACCTCCGGGTAACTGCTGTTGGACGCCAAAAAGGTCTTATACACATTGGTAGCATAGTTATAATCCCCCAGTGCCTCATAGGTTCGACCCAACATCAGAACCACATTCTCATCTGAATTGTTGTGGAGCTGCTCCAGATTCACGCGGGCTGTCTCGTAATCTCCGCAGTAATAGGAAAGTCTCCCCCTGTCATAGCCGGACATGTCGGAATCTGTATCCAATGCTTCCTGAAGATATTCCTTTCCCTCTGTCTCGCAGCCGTGATCCTTCAATACCGTATAGATAGACAGCAGCCGATCGTAATTCTTTTGATCCAGCGAAACCGCTTTGGTAAAGTCCTTCTGCATCCCCTCTGCATCACCCAGCTGCAGCTTCACCGCTCCTCTTAAAAAAATTGCCTCTGCGTCCTTGGGACGCATCGTGACGATCGCATCATAGATCTCCAGTGCTTCTTCATAATTGCCGAGCTTGTAGTAGCACACGCCCAGATACTCATTGATATCATATTCGGTCTGCGTAGGAACAATGCCCGATGCGTTCAGTGCGGATTCCAGTGCTGCGGCTGCCGATTCGTAGTCCCCCAGCCCCATGTACGCAATCCCGAGAAGCCTCTGATTTTCTTCCGTTTTTTCGCCGTCCTGTATTTTACTGTTCAAAGCATCTGCGGCCGCCTGGTATGCTCCGGACTCCAGCAGCTTCACCTCACTCGTTGTCGTTTCACCTGTCTGTGTGTCCGCACCGGGCGCCAGAGAACAGCCGGACAGAACCTCCGGCAGGATCATCATTCCGAGAAAAACGGACAGCATTGTCATCTTTCCCTTCCATTTCCCTGCGGGGAGCTGCACGATCACAATTGCCCCCGTCATGAGAACACATCCCGCCAGTTCTCTTGCTGACAGCATCTGATGCAGCAGAAAAAATCCGGAAACTGCACTGATCACCGATTCCATCGACATGATCAGTGATGCAATGGACGGATCTGCTCCCTTCTGTCCCAGAATCTGCAGGGTATAGGCAATCCCGCTGGAAAAAACACCCGCATACGCCAGGGACAGCAGTGCTCCGGACGATGCTCCGGAAAGGGTAAGATTCCCCTGCAGCAATGCCAGCATCGTTCCCAGTATTCCGGTTGTCAGGAATTGAACAAAAGAAAGCTCCACACCGTCCGTCCCCGGAGCGAAATGGTCCACACACATAATCTGGACAGAAAAAGCCAGTGCACACAAAAAGAGCATCCACTCCCATTTTCCAATGGAAAAGCTTTCTCCTGGCTTCATGCACAGGAAAAACAACCCGACCGCTGCAACTCCCGCGCCGATCCATATTTTCGCACTGGAGCGCCTAGTAACAAGAAACGATAAAATCGGAACCAAGATAATATAGAGTGCTGTGAGAAATCCTGCCTTTCCCACGGTCACGTGCGGGATCGCAGCCTGCTGCAGCCAGGATGCCAGAAGCAGAGCTATGCCGCAGACGATGCCTCCCTTCCATGTTCTTTTTCGATCGGGCACCTCAATCGTGCGGTCTCCCTGCAGAATCCGTCTCGCGCGTCCCCGTCTTCGCAGAATCAGCAGAGGTGAAAGAACCACCGCCCCCATGAGAAAACGCAGACCGACAAAGGTCATGGCGTTGATCTCCTCACCCCCTACGCTCTGTGCAACAAAAGCTGTCCCCCAGATCAGGGCCCCCAGAAAACAGCAGACTGCATTTCCAAGGGGCATACCCGGCTCTGGGATTCCATTATTTGCTTGTACCTGTCTCTTCTCATTCCGCATCACGAAAACCTGTCTTTTTCTGCTGCTCACTCATCAAACACTACCTTTACATAAAATCCGCGCTCATTTTCCTCGATCGAGATGACATCCCCTTCCGCAGCCCGCAGCCTCTGCGTGAAAGGAACATTCCCGCTCATCGCAAGCGACGGATCAATGGTGTAATAATAATTGCTGGGCAGCGATCCCTCAGAAACCGTCACGTGATCTCCTTCCTTCAGGAGTCCCGGCCTCTCCATCTTAAATTCCATCTCTCTTCGTGACATTTCACTCCTTTTTTCCTTGATCCATTTCCGAAAGCGCCGAATACAGAAGCTCCTGGCCCTACCTTCCGGTCATCTTTTCGCGAACATCGGCAGTTTCACAAAGAGCGCACCAATTCTCTTGGTGCGCTCTCTGCTCTGACTCGCATTTCCGAATCATTCATTTCCTTCCGTACCGTCTGTCTGTGCATCGACTGTCGTCTCCGCATTTGTTCCGGTTGCTGTCTCAGCCGCCGTTCCTGTTGTTGTCCCGCTCGGCGTTCCTGTCGTTGTCTCGCTCGTCGTTCCCGTTGTTTCGCTCGATGAATCCGAATCCAACTCCGACAGCTTATCCAGAAGTGCGTTGGCCTTTACCGTGTACTCCGAATCCGGGAACGCCTCTGCCAGCTGCTCAATTACATCCTTTGCCTTTGTGATGTTATCGCTCACAGCAGTTTTATCATCTGCCGCCTCGTACAGCTGATAATAGCTGTCCGCCAGATAATACTGCCGCTGTGCCCAGGTCTGCCCATAGTTCGAGGTATCCTCGAATTTATTCGCCATCTCCAGCTTGGACGCCGCCGTTTCATAATCCGGCGAAGCCGCCTCATACGCCTCGATCCCGGCCGTTGCATAATCCTGCAGGATCTGCGCCCGCAGCAGCGGATACAGGTCGTTGTACAGCTTGATATACTCCTCCGACATATCATCTTCAGCGGTGGTCGGATCAATTTGGGCCAATGCATCCGCTGACTTCTGGATCTGAACGGAATCCTAGATGTAATACGCAGCACTCAGCATCAGCGCATTTTTCTTGGAGGTAGGATCATCTCCGTTCTCCGAAAGGTTTTTCTCTTCTTCATAGGAAGCAACCTCAGCAGTCAGACTGTCCACCTGACTCTGCAGATCCGTGATCTTGGAATCCTTTGTGTCTGATTCGGCCGAGATTTCCCGTATCTGCTGCTGTGCATCCGACCGGATCGACTGCACCCTGGCCGGCATGATCAGAAATCCGACTGCCACTGCCCCCACCAGAAGACCGATGGCACCGCCGTAAATCCACGAAGGAATCCCAAAGCCGTCCACTCCCGGGTTTCTGACATTGACCGGCTGGATGATGGTCTCATTGTCGGCCGTATATTTGATGACGCTTCCGACCTTCGGCTTTTTATTTTTACCCTTCCCTTTGCCGGAATTGCCTGCAGCTCTCTGACTGCCCGTGCCGTCCAGACCGGCTGTCTTCACAGTGCGGACATTTGCGCTGCGGGTACCCCGGCCGTTCCTGCCGTTTCCTCCTGACTCTGCCAGAAGCTGTGTCTCCACCTCCTGCTGATAGCGCAGCGATGTCGTGTTGTTGAGATCTATGAGCAGACATTTCTGTACTTCTCTTGCCGCACGCTTATACTGTTTACTCTCAATGTACAACAGGGTCAAAAGCTGCCTTGCCCGGAGGTACCTCGGGTTAATCGTCAGCACCTTCTTAAGCTGCAGCACAGCCACGTCCAGATTCCCGGAATAGCAGCACTCCAGTGCATGGTTGTAGCGCTCAATGGATGCATCCAGGTTTTCCATTGCCTGCTTGCTTGCCTGCACCTGCGACAGATAGTCTGCGCCGAGATTATTCTTTCTGTGCAGTCTCTCGTCATTGATGTTCTTGGAAATGACCCACTCCGAGAGTGCTGCCACAGTCTCTCCGATCTCATAATAAACGAGTCCCAGGAGATTCCGCGCATCCAGATTGTCCTTGTTGAACCACAGACTGTTTTTCAACGCCAGAATGGCACCGGTAAGATCCCTTACCTGTGCCTTCTGCAGTCCATCGTTGTAAAGATAGTTGGACGTATATATGATTTTCTTGTACGTCGCCACGTCTGCTCCGCAGTTGGGACAATGATCCGTTCTGTTGAGCTCGCAGCCGCATTTGTAGCAATACATGCCTACATCATCCCCATTGTGTGTGACGCTGCCGCATGGGCAGGTGAACTCTCTGCTCCGTACACGCCGTCCTTCGTCATGCGCAGCATGACATCCACCATATCCTTCATATCCTGATTGTAGATTGCATTTTCCACATCATTGATTTCCAGACTCGGATGGAACTTTTTAATTTCTTCATCAAAATTTATCATAGCGGCCCCTGAAACTATTGCAGAGACTTCAGCTGCTGCAGCATAGCCTCCACAGATTCATATTGAAGACGATACTTCTCCTGTTTTTCCTTCTCTTCGGCAATCTTTGCCTCCGGAGCCTTCGCCAGAAAGCGCTCATTGGACAGCATGTTCTCGGAACGCTTCAGCTCGCCTGCAAGGCGCTTCTGTTCCTTTTCCAGACGCTCGATCTCCGCACCGATGTCCATCAGATCCTGCATCGGAACAAAGAATGTGGCAAAGGGTTCAATAATCGAAACCGCCCCCTCCGGAATATCCTTCTGATCCTTCTGCAGCACCACTTCATTGGAATATGCCAGCGTCTCAAAGAACAGCTGATCCTTTCGGAACACCTCCAACACCTTCTCGTTCTCAGACACCACATACACCTTGGATTTTCTGGAAGGCGCCACATTCCTGTCGCTGCGCATCTTGCGGATACCGGAAACCGCATCCTTAATCATAGCGATATCCTTCTCCTCTGCGGGGAAAGAAAAACGCTCTTCCCAAACCGGCCAGACCGACGTCATAATCGTCGCCTCTTTGTTCTGAATGGTGGTGAAAATCTCCTCCGTAATAAACGGCATGTACGGATGAAGAAGCTTCAGGCTTCCTATCAGGACGGTCTGAAGCGTCCACAGTGCCGCTTCCTTGCTGTCTGCATCGTCCGTGCGGTAAAGCCTGGGCTTTACCATCTCAATGTACCAGTCACAGAACTCGCCCCAGATAAAGTCATACACCTTCTGAACAGCGATGCCCAACTCGAACTTCTCCATGTTCTCCGTCACATCCTTCACGATGTTGTTGAAGGTAGAGAGAACCCATTTATCCTCAGGCTGAAGTCCCTTCGGCATAACAGACGCATCCGCTTCCTTCCCCTCTTCCATGTTCATCATGATGAATCGGGTTGCATTCCAGATCTTATTGGCGAAATTGCGGCTGTTCTCCACACGCTCCATATAGAAGCGCATGTCATTGCCGGGTGCATTCCCGGTAATCAATGTCAGACGAAGTGCATCTGCGCCGTACTGATCAATGATTTCCAGCGGATCGATGCCGTTTCCGAGAGACTTTGACATCTTCCGGCCCTGCGAGTCACGAACCAGACCGTGGAACAACACCGTCTTAAACGGCCGCTCTCCCATCTGTTCATAGCCGGAAAAGATCATCCGGATAACCCAGAAGAAAATGATGTCATAGCCGGTAACCAGAACATCCGTCGGATAGAAATACTTCAGATCCTCCGTCTCTTCCGGCCATCCCAGCGTTTCAAACGGCCACAGTGCAGAAGAAAACCACGTATCCAGCGTATCCGGATCCTGCGTCAGATGCTCACCGCCGCACTTTGTGCATCTGCAGGGTGCCTCTCTGGCAACCATGGTCTCCCCGCAGTCATCACAGTACCATGCCGGAATCCGATGTCCCCACCAGAGCTGTCTCGAAATGCACCAGTCCTTGATGTTGTTGGTCCAGTTATAGTACGTCTTCTCCATGCTCTTGGGAATGAGCTTGATTTCTCCCTCTTCAACAGCCTTCACCGCAGGCTTAATCAGCTCATCCATCTTCACGAACCACTGCTCTTTTACCATCGGCTCCACCGTGGTGCCGCAGCGGTCATGCGTTCCGACGTTGTGAGTCAGATCCTCAATGGACACCAGAAGACCCATGGCGTCCAGCTTCTCCACGATGGCCTTCCTTGCCTCATAACGATCCATTCCCTCATACTGCCCGCCGTTCTCATTGATGGTGGCATCGTCATTCAGGATATTGATCACGTCAAGATTGTGGCGCTTTCCCACTTCGAAGTCATTGGGATCATGGGCAGGCGTAATCTTTACGACGCCGGTTCCTGCCTCCGGATCTGCATGCTCGTCTCCCACAATCGGGATCGGACGGTTCACAATCGGCAGCATGACCATCTGACCGATGAGATCCTTGTACCGATCATCTTCCGGGTTCACGGCAACTGCCGTATCTCCCAGCATGGTTTCCGGACGTGTGGTCGCGAATTCCAGAAAGCGGGTTGTGCTGACACTGCCGTCGCTCTCAATGATGGGATACTTAATGTGCCAGAAGTGACTGGCCTGTTCTTTGTACTCCACCTCTGCATCCGAAATGGAAGTCCGACACACCGGGCACCAATTGACCATGCGGTTGCCCTTGTAAATCCATCCCTTCTCATGCATCTTCACAAAGGTCTCGGTGACGGCCTTATTGCAGCCTTCATCCATTGTAAAGCGCTCGCGGTCCCAATCACAGGAGGAACCCAGCTTTTTGAGCTGTGTCACAATGCGGCGTCCATACTCCTCCCGCCATTCCCAGCATTTTTCAAGAAAGCCCTCGCGTCCGAGATCCGCCTTGGTGATTCCCTTCTTTTTCAGTTCATTGATCACCTTTACCTCTGTCGCAATGGAGGCATGATCTGTTCCGGGCTGCCACAGGGCATTGTATCCCTGCATTCTCTTGAAGCGAATGATGATGTCCTGCATGGTCTGATCCAGTGCATGACCCATGTGCAGCTGACCTGTAATATTCGGCGGCGGAATCACGATGGTAAAGGGTGTTTTGCTGTGATCCACCTCCGCGTGAAAATATTTCTTTGCTTCCCAGTTCTCGTAAATGCGATCCTCGATTGCCTTCGGATCGTATGTTTTCGTCAGTTCCTTCATCTCGTTATTTATGCCTCCTGAAGTCTCTGTACCATTTCGTAAAGAGACTTCGCGCTGTTGAAGTTTGCAGGAATGATCTCTCCTGCCGGAATGGAAATGTCATATTCATCATTCAATGCGCTGATGATCTGCAGAATATCAAAAGAATCCAGTATTCCGTCATCAATCAAAGTATTACAGTCTGCAAAATCCACATCGTCCTTAATATCTTCCAGTAATGCTATCAGTTCTTCCATCAGATCCTCCTTCTCCTCTATTCCTCCGACTGCGGTGTGTTGAGCAAACTCGAATCCACAAAATCCCGCACCAGACGAACGTCCGAAATATCATTATATAACACAATGCGGGGCATTTTTCTACTGAGGAACAAATAGATCCCTTCTGTCACAGAATATGCCCCGATGTTCTCGAATACCAGAAGATCTCCCATTTCGGGTTCTGCCATGAATCTGGAACGTACCAGATCGTCATTGGTTGTGCAAAGACTCCCGCAGAGCACCCAATTATCATAGTTCTCCCCTGTTTCTTCTTCCTTGTCGGAAATTCTCCTGTATCTCACCGCTGCAGGGTCTGCATCCGCAGAGCCGTTTCCCCGGAAATGACGGATCACCGGTTCCTTCATTCCCATGATCTGCCCCAGATAATTCACATGGTGAATGCCGCCGTCCACAATACAGTACTGTTTCCCGTCATCCAGAAGCTTGCGATCCATAACCTTTGTCAGATAATATCCGCAGGTTGTGGTATAAAACCTCCCGGCCTCCACTGTCAGATCTGCCCACTGCGTCACTTCCTGGAGAAAAGGGGCAAGCTCTCTTGCAGGTGCCAGCGTATCCGAATAATCATCCCCGTAAAACAGCGGAACCGGGAGACCCGGGCCGTATTCCAGCCTCTGCAGTCTGAAATGATACTCTTTCTCCACCTTGTCAAAGAACGTCTTCAGCATCTGAAGCTCCTCCTTCTGCTGATGCAGTCCTTTGTTCTTTCTCTGTGTCCCCACAAAATAGTGGACTCCCACAATCTCAAGGTGCGGATATTCTGCCCTTTTCTCAATGACAGACAGAAGATCCCGTTCCGACATTCCGAACTGAGCGCCGGAATTCAGGCGCAGCAGCACCGGAATCCGATCTTTTCCTGCTCCGTTCTGTTCCTCTTCTGAAAACAGCTCATCCGCATCCTCCCTACCGGGTACGGATTCCGCACGCTCTGCCGCCGCTTTCTCCAACAGTTCCACA
Organism: Lachnospiraceae bacterium; assembly: GCA_963588615.1. Classification (GTDB taxonomy): domain Bacteria; phylum Bacillota; class Clostridia; order Lachnospirales; family Lachnospiraceae; genus CAG-791. The sequence continues at coordinate 13,665 of CAVAJA010000241.1, forward strand.
TGCCGAAGCGACTCCGCCGTGCAGACGCCCACTCTGTCGACGACAACTGCCTGTTTCACGTCCTCCGGTTCTTTGTTCACACCGGAATAAACGATGCGGTCCATCGGTACCTTTAATCTCTCGCAGATGGACAGTTCCCCCGGGCTGCAGACTTCCAGGCAGGCCGCCTTCTCCAGCATTGCGGGAATCAGAAAAGGATTGGCCTTGATGGAATAGCAAAGCCGAATCTTGTCCCCGAAAATTTCCTGAATCTGCTGCATCCGTTCCTGCAGGGCCTTCGTATCGAATACGTAGGAAGGAGTCCCGAACCTTTGTGCCAGCTGAATTAAATTCTGATCTGTCATGTTCTCCTCTATATGCCGCTTTCTCTCTCCGCGGTCTTTATGTGTCAATTGCAGCACTTCTCCGGACATTCCGCAGCGGCCTCCCGCAAAGGTATCCGGTGTATGCTGATTATTTCACCGGTCCGCGATAGATTGCTTCCAACGCATGGCGGTCAATTTTTCCATTCTTGTTAAGCGGCATCTCCTCCAGACGAAACATCTTGTTCGGCAGCATAAAAGGCGGCAGAATTTCCTTCAGTTCCTTTTCCAGTTCCTTTTTGTCCCGTTCTCCCGTGTAGAACAGAATCAGCCGTTTTTTCTCAGAATCATAGATGCAGCAGGCCCTGGATACGCCGTCCCTTGCCATGGCATCCGCCTCCACCTCGCCCAGTTCAATGCGGTGCCCCAGATGCTTAACCTGAAAATCCTTTCGGGAAACATAGACCAAATTACCTTCTGCATCATATCTGCCGATGTCCCCCGTGCGGTACATTCTCTCCGGGTAGGTATCGTTCAACGGGTTCCGTGTGAACGCCGCCTCAGTACGTTCCCGATCCTTGTAGTATCCCAGAGCAAGGCAGGTTCCGGCAACACAGATCTCACCCTCCCGACCGGGATCATCCTGTCCGACCAGATGATCCTCCTCATCCAGA